>NZ_LGDO01000066.1:0-21693 GCF_001279805.1 Streptomyces sp. XY431 | reverse complement strand
ACCCGGGCGCCCTGTTCGCGCAGCGCCTCGGGCGAACGCGCCGACACCACGAACGGCAGCAACGCACCGTCCACCGTCGGCACCACGGCCTCCACCGGCGCGGACTCCTCCACCGGCGCCTGCTCGACGATGACATGGGCGTTGGTACCGGAGACACCGAACGCGGACACCGCGGCCCGGCGCGGACGCTCCAGCGCCGGCCACTCCCGCTGCTCGGTCAGCAGCTCCACCGTGCCCGCCGACCAGTCCACGTGCGGCGAGGGCTCGTCCACGTGCAGGGTGCGGGGCAGCACGCCGTGCCGGATCGCCAGCACCGACTTGATCACACCCGCCACACCGGCGGCGGCCTGGGTGTGACCGATGTTCGACTTCACCGAACCCAGCCACAACGGCTGTTCGGGCGACCGCTGCTGTCCGTAGGTCGCGATCAGCGCCTGCGCCTCGATCGGGTCGCCGAGGGTGGTGCCGGTGCCGTGCGCCTCGACCACGTCGACCTCCTCGGGCTTCAGGCCCGCGTTGGCCAGCGCCGCCCGGATCACCCGCTGCTGCGAAGGCCCGCTGGGCGCGGTGAGACCGTTGGAGGCACCGTCCTGGTTGACCGCGCTGCCACGCAGCACCGCCAGCACCTCGTGGCCGTTGCGGCGCGCGTCGGCGCGCGTCCGAAAGACGCTCCACCAGCAGCAGGCCCACACCCTCCGCCCAGCCCGTCCCGTCGGCACCCGCCGCGAACGCCTTGCAGCGCCCGTCGGGCGACATCGCGCGCTGGCGGGAGAACTCGACGAAGGTGGTCGGGGTGGTCATCAGCAGCACACCGCCGGCGACGGCGAGGTCCGACTCGCCTGAGCGCAGCGACTGCGCGGCCAGGTGCAGCGCCACCAGCGAGGAGGAGCAGGCGGTGTCCACGGTCACCGCCGGGCCCTCGAAGCCGAAGGTGTAGGAGATCCGGCCCGAGGCGACGCTGCCCGCGTTGCCGATGCCGAGGTAGGCCTCCAGCTCCGCCGGTACCTGCTGGGCGCCGCTCGCGTAGTCGCGGCCGGAGATGCCCGCGAAGACGCCGGTCCGGCTGCCGCGCAGGGCGGTCGGGTCGAGCCCGGCCCGCTCGAAGAGCTCCCAGGTGGTCTCCAGCAGCAGCCGCTGCTGGGGGTCGATCGCGGGGGCCTCGCGCGGCGGGATGCCGAAGAACTCGGCGTCGAACTCGCCGATGCCGTCGAGGAATCCGCCGTGCCGGGAGTAGGAGGTGCCGGGCCGGTCGCGGTCGTCGGGCGAGTACAGGGCGTCGAGGTCCCAGCCGCGGTCGGCCGGGAACTCGGTGAGCGCGTCGACGCCGTCGGCCACCAGCCGCCAGAGGTCCTCCGGCGAGGCGACCCCGCCGGGGTAGCGGCAGGCCATGCCGACGATGACGATCGGATCGGTCCCGACGGCCGCGCCGGGGGCCTGGGCGGCCGTCCGGTCGCCCTGCGGGTCGGCGTCGGCCGCGCCCCACAGTTCGTCCGCCAGCCAGTCCGCGAGCGCGGCGGGCGTGGGGTGGTCGAAGACGGCGGTCGCGGGCAGTCGGCGGCCGGTGACCGCGCCGAGGCGGTTGCGGAACTCCACGGCCGTCAGCGAGTCGAAGCCCTGCTGCTGGAAGGCCCTGGCCGGGTCGACGGCGTCCGCCGAGCGGTGCCGCTGCACGGCGGCGGCCTCGGCCCGGACGACGCCGAGCAGGCTGCGGCGGCGCTCGGCGGCGGGCAGCGCGCCGAGCCGGGCGACCAGGTCGGCCTCGGCGGCCGCGCCTGCGGCGCCCTGGTGGGCCGGACCGGCCGCGCCCTCGCGGGGCAGCAGTTCGACCACCAGGCGCTGGTCCCGGCCCCGGAACAGGGCCGCCCAGTCGACGTCGGCGACGACCAGGTGGCTCTCCCCCTGGTCCAGCGCGGCGCCGAGCAGTTCGACGGCCTGCGTGGGCGGCAGCGAGGCGAGCCCGTGCCGGAGCAGCTGCCGCTCGGCGCCGTCGGCGGCGATGCCCGCGCCCGCCCAGTGGCCCCAGGCGATCGAGGTGGCCGACAGTCCGGCCGCTCGGCGCTCGGCGGCGAGGGCGTCCAAGTAGGCGTTGCCGGGTGCGTAGTTGGCCTGGCCGGGGATGCCGGCGACGCCCGCGAGCGAGGAGAACAGCACGAACGCGGTCAGCGGCAGGTCCGCGGTGAGCTCGTGCAGCAGCCGGGCGGCGCCCGCCTTGGCGCGCAGGGCGGCGGCGAGCCGGTCGGCGCCGAGGGTGGGGAGCAGGCCGTCGTGCAGGGCGGCGGCGGTGTGGACGACCGCGTTGAGCGGCAGGTCGGCGGGGATCCCGGCGAGGACGGCTGCGAGCTGCTCGCGGTCGGCGACGTCGGCCGCGGCGAAGGTCACCCGGGTGCCGAGGGCGGCGAGTTCGGCCTCCAGGACGGCGGCCCCGGGCGCCTCGGCGCCGCGCCGGCCGACCAGCAGCAGGTGCTCGGCACCGCGCGCGGCCAGCCAGCGGGCGACATGGCCGCCGAGCGCGCCGGTTCCACCGGTGATGAGGGTGGTGCCGCGCGGCTCCCAGGGCCGGTCCGCCGGGGCGGACGGCGCGGCGGGGGCCAGCCGGCGGGCGAAGGCGCCGGCCGGGCGCAGCGCGAGTTCGCTCTCCCGCTCGGGCGAGCGGTCGGTGATCAGGGCGGCGGCCTGCTGCCAGGTGCGCCGGTCGGGCTCGGCGGGCAGGTCGATCAGGCCGCCGTGGAGGGCGGGCTGCTCGGCGGCCAGGATCGCGCCGAAGCCCCAGGTCAGGGCGTGCTCGGGGGTGGTGACGGGGTCGGTCGCGGCGTCGGCGGGCCCGGTGCTGACGGCGCCCCGGGTGAGGTACCAGACGGGGGCGGGCGCGGCCGCGTCGTCCAGGGCCTGGGCCAGGGCCACCTGGGCGGCGTGCGCCCAGGGGAGTTCGGGGTGCTCGGGGTGGGCGCCGGGGCGCAGGCCGAGCAGGGAGACGACGCCGGTCAGCGGGCCGTCCTCGGTGGTCAGCCGGGCCAGTTCGGCGGCCAGAGCGGGCCGGTCGACGCCGGCGGTGAGCAGCCGCACGGTGGCACCGTGGGCGCCGAGGGCCTCGGTGAGGCCGCTCGCCCAGGGGTGGTCCTCCGCGTCGATGCCCTCGGGGAGGACGAGCAGCCAGCGGCCCTCGGCGGCGGTCGCGGTCGCCGTCGGGGTGCCGACGGGCCGCCAGACGACGCGGTGCCGCCAGCCGTCGGCGGCGGTCGCGGCGCGGCGCCGGTCCCACCAGGAGGCGAGCGCGGGCAGTACGGGGACCAGCCGGTCGCCGTCGACGCCGATCGCCTCGCCGAGGCGGCCGGCGTCCTGCTCGCCGACCAGGTCCCAGAACAGGCTGTCCCCGGCGGGCCCGCCCGGGGCGGCGGTCAGCTCCGGGGAGCGGGTGGCGTCCAGCCAGTAGCGCTGCCGCTGGAACGGGTAGCCGGGCAGCTCGGCGTGCGCGGGCCGGGCGTCGGCGAAGGCCGCCGTCCAGTCGACGGCCACGCCGCGCACGGACAGCTCGGCGACGGAGGTGAGCCAGCGCTCGCGGCCGCCCTGTCCGCGCCGCAGCGAGCCGGTGACGACGGCGGACGCGGTGGCGGCCGGGCCCACGCCGTCCAGGGTGTCCTCGATCGCGCCGGTGAGCACCGGGTGCGGGGAGACCTCGACGAACACGGTGTGCCCGGTCTCGGCGAGCCGGCGGGTGGCCTGCTCGAAGCGGACGGTGTGGCGCAGGTTCCGGTACCAGTAGCCGGCGTCCAGGGCGGCGGTGTCCTGCCACTCCCCGGTGACGGTGGACAGCAGCGGCACGGTGCCGGTGCGCGGCCGCAGGTCGGCGAGCAGACCGAGGAGTTCCTCGCGCAGCGCCTCGGTCTGCGCGGAGTGCGAGGCGTAGTCGATGTTGACCGGTCGGACGGTGACGCCCTCGGCGGTGTAGGCGGCGGTGAGTTCGGCGAGCGCGTCGAGGTCGCCGGAGACGACGGTGGCCTGCGGGCCGTTGACGACGCCGATGGAGAGCCGGCCGGGCCAGGCGGTGATCCGCCGTTCGACCTCGGCCAGCGGGCGCGGCACGGACACCATGCCGCCGCGGTGGGAGATCCGGGCGAGCAGCTTGGCCCGCAGGGCGACGATCCGGGCCGCGTCGGCGAGGTCGAGGCCGCCCGCGACGTACGCGGCGGCGACCTCGCCCTGGCTGTGGCCGACGACGGCGTCCGGGCGGACGCCGTAGGTCTGCCAGAGTTCGGCGAGCGAGACCATCACCGCCCAGAGCACCGGCTGGACGACGTCCACCCGGTCCGGGTCGGGGCCGTCGGCGGCGCCGCGGACGACGTCGAGCAGCGACCAGTCCGTGTGCGGGGCCAGGGCCTCGGCGCAGCGGGTGAGCGCGGCGGCGAAGGCGGGTTCGGTGTCGAGCAGTCCGGCGGCCATGCCGGCCCACTGGGAGCCCTGGCCGGGGAAGACGAAGACGGTACGGCCGGGGGTGCCGGCCCGGCCGCGGACGACGCCGGGGCCGTCCAGCGCCCGCAGGGCCTCGGCCGCGTCGGCGGCCGGGGCGACGACGACGGCGCGCTCGTCGAGCGCGGCCCGGCCGGTGGCCAGGGTGAACGCGGCGTCGACGGGGCGGGTGCCGGGCAGCCGGTCGGCGATCCGGGCGGCGTGGGCGGTGAGCGCCTCGGGGGTGCGGGCGGAGAGCACGTACGGGAGGACGGCGGGGGCGGGGGCGGCCTCGGGCGCGGCCTCGGCCGGCGCGGTCTCCTCCGCCGGGGCCTGCTCGACGATGACATGGGCGTTGGTGCCGGAGACACCGAACGCGGACACCGCGGCCCGGCGCGGACGCTCCAGCGCCGGCCACTCCCGCTGCTCGGTCAACAGCTCGACCGTGCCCGCCGACCAGTCCACGTGCGGCGAGGGCTCGTCCACATGCAGGGTGCGGGGCAGCACGCCGTGCCGGATCGCCAGCACGGACTTGATCACACCCGCCACACCGGCCGCCGCCTGGGTGTGACCGATGTTCGACTTCACCGAACCCAGCCACAACGGCTGTTCGGGCGACCGCTGCTGCCCGTAGGTCGCGATCAGCGCCTGCGCCTCGATCGGGTCGCCCAGCCGGGTGCCGGTGCCGTGCGCCTCGACCACGTCCACGTCGGCGGCGGTGAGCCCGGCGGAGTCGAGTGCGGCCCGGATCACCCGCTGCTGCGAGGTGCCGCTCGGGGCGGTGAGCTGGCTGGAGCGGCCGTCCTGGTTGACGGCGGAGCCGCGCAGCAGGGCGAGCACCCGGTGGCCGTTGCGGCGGGCGTCGGAGAGCCGCTCCAGGACCAGCAGGCCGGCGCCCTCGCCCCAGCCGGTGCCGTCGGCGGCGGCGGCGAAGGGCTTGCAGCGGCCGTCGGCGGCCAGCCCGCGCTGGCGGCTGAACTCGATGAACATGCCCGGCGCGGCGAGCACGGTGGCGCCGCCGGCCAGGGCGAGCGAGCTCTCGCCGGAGCGCAGCGAGCGGGCGGCGAGGTGCAGCGCGACCAGCGAGGAGGAGCAGGCCGTGTCGACGGTGACGGCGGGGCCCTCCAGGCCGAGGGTGTAGGCGATCCGGCCGGAGGCGACGGAGGTGGTGGTGCCGGTGAGGACGTAGCCGTCGGTCTGCTCGGCGGGCAGGTGGTGCATGCTCGGCCCGTACTCCTGGGCGATGACGCCCGCGAACACGCCGGTACGGGTGCCGCGCAGGGCCGCCGGGTCGATCGCGGCGTCCTCCAGGGCCTGCCAGGCGGTCTCCAGCAGCAGGCGCTGCTGGGGCTCGGCGGCGAGCGCCTCGCGGGGCGAGATGCCGAAGAAGTCGGCGTCGAACTCGCCCGCGTCGTAGAGGAATCCGCCCTCGCGGGCGTAGCTGCGGCCGGCCCGGTCGGGGTCGGGGTCGTAGAGGTGGTCGAGGTCCCAGCCCCGGTCGGTGGGGAAGGGGCCGACGACGTCGCGCTCCTCGGTGACCAGCCGCCACAGCTCGTCGGGGGTGTCGGCGCCGCCGGGGAAGCGGCAGGCCATGCCGACGATGGCGATCGGCTCCTCCGCCCCGCCGTCGGCGGCGGGGTCGGTGACGACGGCGCGGGCCTCCGCGTCGCGCAGGCGGCGGCGGGTCTGGTGCAGCTCGGCGGCAACCTTGTTGAGGTAGTCGCGCAGCTTCTGCTCGTTGGTGCTCATATCTGCGGTGCCTCTCTCAGGAAATGCCGAGCTCGTTGTCGATGAAGTCGAAGATGTCGTCGTCGCTGACATCGGTGATGCGGGTGGCGAGGTCGCCGTCCCCTCCGTCGCCCTCGGCGGCGGTCAGGCCGGCGAGCAGGGCGGTGAGCCGGTCGACGGCCTCGGCCCGGGCGGCCGGGTCGGCGGCGAGGGCGGTCAGGGTGCGCTCCAGCCGGTCGAACTCGGCTGCCGCGTCGGCGGGTTCGGATCCCGAGGCGGCTTCCGGCGCTCCGGCCGGGACAGCCGGGGCGGCCGGTGGCGGGGCGAGCCGCTCGCGCAGATGGGCGGCGAGGGCGGCCGGGGTGGGGTGGTCGAAGAGGGCGGTGGTGGGCAGCCGCAGACCGGTCGCGGTGTTCACCCGGTTCCGCAGCTCGATCACCCCGAGGGAGTCGAACTCGCTGTCCATGAAGCCGAGTTCCGGCCGGATCGCGGTCGCGTCCGGGTGACCGAGGACGGCCGCGGCGGTGGCCAGGACCAGCGCCAGCAGCTGCCGCTCCTGCTCGGCGGGCGGCTGCCCGGCCAGTCGGGCCAGCAGCGCGGTCGGGCCGTCGGCGCCGCCCCGGGCGGCCGGACGGGACCGGTGCCGGGCGAGTCCGCGCAGCACCGGCGCCAGCCGGTCGGCGGGAACGGCGGCCGGGTCGAGCCGGGCGGCCACCAGGGCGGCGTCCGGGACACCGGCGGTGCCGGGGGCTCCGCCAGGGGTGCCGAGCGCGGCGTCGAACAGCGCGAGCGCCTGCTCGTCGGTCATCGGCGCCAGGCCGGTGGCGCCGAGGCGCTCCCGCTCGGCGGCGCTGAGCCCCGCCGCCATGCCGCCCTCGGCCTGCGCCCAGTGGCCCCAGGCGAGCGAGACGGCGGGCAGCCCCCGCACCGTCCGGTGCTGTGCCAGCGCGTCCAACTCGGCGTTGGCGGCGCCGTAGTTGGCCTGGCCGGGATTGCCCAGCAGGCCGACGGCGGAGGAGAACAGGACGAACGCGGCCAGGTCGTGGGAGCGGGTCAGCTCGTGCAGGTGCCGGGCACCGTCGGCCTTGGGCCGGCGGACGGTGCGCAGCCGCTCGGCGGTGAGCGAGCCGAGCACGGCGTCGTCCAGGACTCCGGCGGCGTGCACCACGGCGGTCAGCGGCCGCTCGGCGGGGACGGCCGCGAGCAGCGCCGCGACGGCGTCCCGGTCGCCGAGGTCGGCGGCCCGCACGGTCACCTCGGCGCCCGACTCCGCCAGTTCGGTGACGAGTTCGGCGACGCCCGGGGCCTGCGGTCCCTGGCGGCCGGCGAGCAGCAGGTGCCGCACGCCGTGCCGGTCGACCAGGCGGCGGGCGACGAGCCGGCCGAGGGCGCCGGTGCCGCCGGTGACCAGGACGGTGCCCTCGGGGTCGAGCGGGGCGGGCAGGGTCAGCGCGAGCTTGCCGGTGTGCCGGGCCTGGCTCAGCCGGCGCACCGCCTGCGGGGCCTGCCGGACGTCCTGGGCGTGGACCGGCAGCGGGCGCAGCGCGCCCTCGGCGAAGAGCCCGGCGAGTTCGGCGAGGATCTCGGCGATCCGGTCGGGGTCGACGTCGAACAGGTCGAAGGCCAGGTAGGCGGCGCCGTTGTGGTCGGCGGCGACGGTGGCCGGGTCGCGGGGGTCGGTCTTGCCCATCTCGACGAACCGGCCGCCGGGGGCGAGCAGGCGCAGCGAGGCGTCGGTGAACTCGTGGGCCAGCGCGTTGAGGACGACGTCGACGCCCCGGCCGCCGGTGGCCGCGCGGAAGGCCGGCTCGAAGTCGAGGGTGCGGCTGGAGGCGACCCGGTCGCCGACCAGGCCGAGCCCGCGCAGCACGCCCCACTTGCCGGGGCCGGCCGTGGCGAGCACCACCGAGCCGCCGTGCTGGGCGAGTTGGACGGCCGCCTGGCCGACACCGCCGGTCGCGGCATGGATCAGGACGGACTCGCCGGACCGCAGCCCGGCGAGGTCGTAGAGGCCGTGGTAGGCGGTCAGGAAGGCGACCGGGGCGGTGGCGGCCTCGGCCCAGCTCCAGCCGTCGGGGACGGGGAGGAGCAGCCGGTGGTCGGTGACGGCGATCGGGCCGAGGGTGCCCTGCACCAGGCCCATCACCCGGTCGCCGGGCCGCAGTCCGGTGACGCCGGGGCCGGTCTCCAGGACGGTGCCCGCGCCTTCGGCGCCGATCCGGGCGCCGCCGGGGTAGAGGCCGAGGGTGATCAGCACGTCCCGGAAGTTGAGGCCGGCGGCGCGCAGGGCGATCCGGACCTCCCCGGCGGCCAGCGGCCGGCGGGCCTCGGGGGCGGGCAGCAGGGCGAGCGAGTCCAGGCTGCCGGGGGTGGCGGTGTCGAGCCGCCAGGTGTCGACGGCCCCGGGGTCGAGCCGGTCGCCCGGGCGGGAGCGGGCGAGCCTGGGGACGAGGACCTCGCCCGCCCGCACGGCCAGTTGGGGCTCGCCGTCGGCGTCGGTGCGCTGTGCGGCGGCGAGGGCCTCGCCGAGGGCGGCGCGGCTCGCGGGCGCGGTGTCGGTGTCCAGGAGGACGAAGCGGTCTGGGTGTTCGGCCTGGGCGGTGCGGACCAGGCCCCAGACCGCGCCGGCCGCCGGTTCGGGGACGTCCTCGCCGGGGTGGGTGGCGACGGCGTGCTCGGTGAGCAGCGCGAGGGTGCCGGTCTGCGCGGCGTCCAGCCAGCCGTGCAGCAGGGCGAGCGCCTGTTCGGCGGTGCGGACGGGGGCCAGCACGCTCTGCCCGGGGGCGGCCTCGGCGAGGGAGGCGAGTACAGGTCGCTCGTCCACCGGCTCGGCGGCTCCGGCCGGGTCGGCCAGCAGCGCCCAGTCGACGGGCGGCGCGTCGGCGGCGGTGAGCGGGCGCCAGTCCAGCCGGTACAGCGAGTCCGGGCCGGCGGCGGCCGGGGCGCGCAGGGTCAGCGCGCCGACGGTGGCGACCGGCAGCCCGGCCGGGTCGGTCAGCTCCAGGGCGACGGTGTCCGGCCCGGCCGAGGTGATCCGGGCCCGCAGGGCGCCGGTCCCGGTGCCGGTGCGGTGCACGGTGACGTCCCGCCAGGAGAACGGCAGCACCGTCCGGTCGGCGTCCAGGACGACGGCGTGCAGCACGGCGTCCAGCAGGGCCGGGTGGAGGGCGTAGGACTCGGCCTCGGCGGACGGGAGCACCGGCGGCGCGGTGACCTCGGCGTAGCGCTGCTCGCCGTGGACGGCGGCCGCGGTGAGGCCCCGGAAGGCGGGGCCGTAGTGGTAGCCCCGCTCGGCGAGGCGCTCGTAGGCGTCGGCGAGGTCGAGCGGCACGGCGGCCAGCGGCGCGACCACGACGGCGGGCTCTGCGGGCTCCGCCGGGGCGAGGGCGACGGCCCCGGTGGCGTGGGTGGTCCAGTCGGAGTCCCCGCCGTCCCCGGTCTCCGGCTGGGAACGGATCCGCAGCGGTCGGCGCCCCTCCTCGTCGGCGGAGCCCAGCAGCACCTGGATCCGCACCCCGGCCCTGGCGGCTGCCGGCAGGGCCAGCGGCGCGGCCAGGTCCAGCGTCTCCACCCGGGCGGCACCGGCCCGCAGCGCGGCCTGCACGGCCAGCTCCAGGAAGGCGGTGCCCGGCAGCAGGACGGTTCCGGCGACGGTGTGGTCGGCCAGCCACGGGTGGGTCCGCAGGGAGAGCCGGCCGGTGAACAACCATCCCTCGCTGTCGGGGAGTTCGGTGACCCCGGCGAGCAGCGGGTGGCCGGTCGGGGCGAGGCCGCCGGGGGCGTCGGCGGTGTGCGCGGCCGGCGTGTCCAGCCAGTGCCGGCGGCGTTCGAAGGGGTAGGTGGGCAGCTCGGGGCGGTCGGTCCCGGGGGCGGCCGGCAGGGCGGTGGCCCAGTCGACCGGCACCCCGTGGACGTGCAGCCGGGCCAGCGCCTCGGTGGCGGTCGCCCGCTCCGGCCGGTCGGCGCGCAGCAGCGAGGCGAACGCCCGTGCGGGCGGGGCGGGGAGGGCCGCGTCGGCGTCGGGGTGGGCCGCGTCGGCCTCGGCGAGCGCCTCCTCGGTGAGGGCGGTCAGCACGGGGCCGGGGCCGAGTTCCAGGTAGGCGGTGGTGCCGAGGCGGTCCAGGGTGCGCACGCCGTCGTGGAAGCGGACCGCCTCCCGGATGTGCCGCACCCAGTACCCGGGGTCGGTCAGCTCCCCGGCCCGGGCGAGGCCGCCGTGCAGGTTGGAGACCACGGGGGTGTGCGGCTCCCGGTAGTCGAGCCGCTCCGCGACCGCCCGGAACTCGTCCAGCACCGCGTCCATGTGCGGCGAGTGGAACGCCCGGCCGACCGTCAGCAGCTTGACCCGCCGTCCGCGCGCCCGCCAGTCCTCGGCCAGCCGGCGGACCTCGGCCTCGTCGCCGGAAAGCACCACGGAGGACGGGCCGTTGACGGCGGCGATCGCCACCAGGTCGGTGAGCGCGGCCAGTTCGGGCGCCACCTCGGCCTCGGTGGCCCCGATCGCGGCCATCGCGCCGTTCGCCGGCAGCGCCTCCATCAGCCGGCCGCGCGCGGCGACCAGCGCCACCGCGTCGGGCAGGGTGAGCACACCGGCCAGGTGCGCGGCACTCAACTCGCCGATGGAGTGGCCGATCAGCCGCTCCGGGCGCAGGCCGTACGCCTCGACCGCGAGCCGGTGCAGGGCGACGTGCAGGGTGAAGAGGGCGGGCTGGGTGTAGGCGGTGGTGTCCAGCAGGGCGGCCGGCGCGGTGCCGGGCTCGGCGAACAGCACCTCGGTCAGCGGGGTGGCCAGGTGCGGGGCGAACAGCTCCGCGATCTCGTCCACCGCGGCCCGGAACACCGGTTCCCCGGCGTACAGTTCGCGGCCTGCGCCGGGCCGCTGGCTGCCCTGGCCGGAGTAGAGGAAGGCCGGACCGGACGGGCGGGCGGCCTCGGCCCGGAGCAGGCCGGGCGCGTCCTCGGCGCCCTCGGCGAGCGCCCGCAGGGCCTCGGCGCGGGCCTCGGCCCCGCCGCCCAGGACGGCGGCCCGGTGCGCGAAGTGGGTGCGGCCGGTGGCCAGGGTCCGCGCGAGGCCGGGGGCGTCGGGCGCGACCGCGTCCAGCAGCCGGGCGGCCTGGGCCCGCAGGGCGGCGGGCGTCCGGGCCGACAGCAGCAGCGGGGCTTCCGCCGGGGCCGCGGGCTCCTCGGGAGCGGCGGGCTCCGCCGGGTCCGTGAGCTCCTCGGAAAGCTCGGGTTCCTCCGGTGCGGCCTCCAGGATCAGGTGCGCATTGGTGCCACTGATCCCGAACGAGGACACCGCCGCCCGGCGCGGCCGGCCCGTGGCGGGCCAGGCGCGCGTGCCGTCGAGCAGCTCCACGCTGCCCGCCGACCAGTCGACGTGCGGCGAGGGCGCGTCCAGGTGCAGCGTGCCCGGCAGTTCGCCGTGCCGCAGCGCCTGCACCAGCTTGATCACCCCGGTGACCCCGGCCGCGGCCTGGGTGTGCCCGAGATTGGACTTCGACGAGCCCAGCAGGACCGGCGGTTCGCCCGGGCCCCGCTGCCCGTAGGTGGCGAGCAGCGCGCGGGCCTCGATCGGGTCGCCGAGCGCGGTGCCGGTGCCGTGCGCCTCCACCGCGTCCACCTCGGCGGGGGTGAGCCCGGCCGCGTCGAGCGCCTGGCGGATCACCCGCTCCTGGGCCGGGCCGTTGGGGGCGGTCAGCCCGTTGGAGGCGCCGTCCTGGTTGACGGCGCTGCCCCGCACCAGTGCCAGCACCCGGTGCCCGTTGCGGCGGGCCGCGGAGAGCCGCTCCAGCAGCACCAGCCCGACACCCTCGGCCCAGGCGGTCCCGTCGGCGGCGGCCGCGAAGGGCTTGCAGCGGCCGTCCGGCGCCAGGCCGCGCTGGCGGCTGAACTCGGTGAACATGCCGGGCGAGGACATCACCGTGGCACCGCCCGCGAGGGCGAGGTCGCACTCCCCCGCCCGCAGCGCCTGCGCGGCCAGGTGGATCGCGACCAGCGAGGAGGAGCAGGCGGTGTCGATGGTGATCGCCGGCCCCTCCAGCCCGAGCGCGTACGCGAGCCGGCCGGAGGCGACGGAGGTCAGGGTCCCGGTAAGGGCGTGCCCCTCGTACCCGGCGGGCGTCTCGTGCAGGCGCGGCCCGTAGTCCTGCGGCATGACGCCGACGAACACGCCGGTGCGGGTGCCGCGCAGCGCGGCCGGGACGATGCCGGCCCGCTCGGTCAGCTCCCAGGCGGACTCCAGCAGCAGCCGCTGCTGGGGGTCGGTCGCGGCGGCCTCGCGCGGCGGCAGGCCGAAGAAGGCGCCGTCGAACTCGTCGGCGTCGTAGAGGAATCCGCCCTGGCGGGTGTAGGAGGTGCCGGGGCGCTCGCCGTCCGGGTCGAACAGGGCGTCGAGGTCCCAGCCCCGGTTCTCCGGGAACGGGCCGATGGCGTCCCGGCCGTCGCGCAGCAGCTCCCACAGCTGCTCGGGGGTGTCGGCACCGCCCGGCCAGCGGCCACTGAGGGCGACCACGGCGATCGGGTCGTCGTCCTCCCGCGAAGCAGCGGTTCCACGAGCGGCACCGGCTGCAACTCCGGCTGCGGCACCGGCTGCGGCACCGGCGGCGTCCGGCCGCTCGGCGAGGAAGGCCGCGACGGCGCGCGGCGTCGGCCGGTCGTACACCAGGCTGGTCGGCAGGGCGCGGCCGACGGAACCCGCGAGGCGGTCGCGGAACTCGACCGAGGCGACGGAGTCGAAGCCGAGGTCCTTGAAGGTCCGGTCCGGGTCCACGGCCTCCGCCCCGCCGGACTCGCCGAGCACGATCGCCGCGCCCGCGCGGACGGCGGCCAGGGCGGCCGCCTCGTCCAGGGCGGGAGCCTCCGGGACGTCCGCCGGGAGGACCGGGACGTCCGGCGTCTCCTCGACCGCCGGGCGGCCCGACCCGGTCGCCACCGCGACCGGCCCGCCGTCCGGCAGCCAGAGCCGGCGGCGCTGGAACGCGTACGTCGGCAGACCGGTGAGCCGCTGCCCCGGCCCGGACCAGGAGCGCCAGTCGACCGCGTCGCCGCGCACGAACAACTCGGCGACGGCGCCGCCGAACTGGTCGAGGCCGCCGTGGTCGCGCCGCAGCGTGCCGGTGACCGCCGCCGCGCCGTCCGTCAACTCGCCGAGGCCGAGGGTGAGTACGGGGTGCGGGCTGCTCTCGACGAAGGCCCGGTGGCCGTCGGCCAGGGCGGCCCGCACGGCCCGGTCCAGCCGGACGGTGCCGCGCAGATTGCGGAACCAGTACCCGCCGTCCAGCCCGGCGGTGTCGAGGCGGCCGCCGGTGAGCGTGGAGTAGAAGGCGACGGTGCCGGTGCGCGGGCGGATCCCGGCCAGCAGCTCGGCCAGGGACTCGCGCAGCGGCTCCATCTGGGCGGAGTGCGAGGCGTAGTCGACGGGGACGAGCTTGGCCCGCACGCCCTCCGAGCGGTACCGCTCGACCAGTGCCTCGACGGCCTCCCGCTCGCCCGAAACCACGGTGGAGGTGGGGCCGTTGACGGCGGCGACGCCGAGCAGGGCCGGGTCCGGCAGGGCGGCGATCGCGGCCTCGACCTCGGCGACGGGCAGCGGGACGGCGGCCATCCCGCCCCGGCCGGTCAGACCGAGCCCGGCGATCGCCTGCGACCGCAGGGCGACCACGGCGGCCGCGTCCTCCAGCGAGAGCGCACCGGCCACATGGGCGGCGGCGATCTCGCCCTGGGAGTGGCCGATCACGGCATCGGGCCGCACGCCCGCCGCCTCCCAGAGCGCGGCCAGGGACACCATGACGGCGAACAGGGCGGGCTGGACGACGTCGACCCGGTCCAGGCCGGGCGCTCCCTCCCGGCCGCGCAGCACCGCGTCCAGCGACCAGTCCACATGCGGGGCGAGAGCCTTCTCGGCCTCCTCGATCTTCGCCGCGAACACCGGTGCGGTGTCCAGCAGTTCACGCGCCATGGCGTCCCACTGGGCACCCTGGCCGGGGAAGACCAGCACGGTGCCGCCCGACTGCGGCAGCGGTGACGGCGGCACCGCCCGGCCCTGCACCAGCCCCGGCAGCTGGCCGCCCCCGGCGAGGGCCTCCAGACCGGCGAGCAGCTCGGACCGGTCGGTGCCGGTGACGGCGGCCCGGTACTCGAAGGCGGTCCTGGTGGTGGCCAGCGCCCGCCCGAGCTCCGCCGGCGCCAGCTCCTGCCGCTGCGCTGCGAACTCCCGTAGCTGGGCGGCCTGTTCGCGCAGTCCGGCCGGGGTCCGCGCGGACAGCGGCCACAGCGCCGGCCACGGCGCGGGCTCCGTCTCCCCGGCCTCGTCCTCGTCCTCGGCGATCACGGTCGGGGCCGTCTCCGGGGCGTCGGCGACCAGGACATGGGCGTTGGTGCCGCCCACGCCGAAGGAGCTGACCCCGGCGATCAGTCGGCCGTCCGGGTCCGGCCACGGACCGGACCCGGTGCGGACGGCCAGGCCGAGCCGGTCGAAGGCGATGTCCGGGTTCGGGGTACGGAAGTTGAGGCTGGCGGGCAGCCGGCGGTGGCGCACCGCCAGGACCGTCTTCAGCAGACCGACCAGGCCCGCCGCGCCCTCCAGATGGCCCACATTGGTCTTCGCGGAGCCGACCAGCAGCGGCCGGTCCGCCGGACGTCCCGCGCCCAGGGCGGCACCGAGGCCGGCGGCCTCGACCGGGTCGCCGACCCGGGTGCCGGTCCCGTGCAGTTCGACGTACTGCACCAGGCCGGGAGCGACGTCCGCACGCCGGGCGGCGGCGCGGATCACGGCGGCCTGGGCGTCGGCGCTCGGCACGGTGAGCCCGTCCGTCCCGCCGTCGCTGTTGACCGCGCTGCCGAGCAGGACGGCGTGCACGGGGTCGCCGTCGGCGACGGCGCGGGCGAGCGGCTTCAGCACCAGCAGCACCGCGCCCTCGCCGCGCGCGTAGCCGTCGGCCCCGGCGTCGAAGGTGGCGCAGCGGCCCTCGGGCGACAGGGCGCCGAACCGCTCGACGGTGAGGGTGGACTCGGGGGCGAGGTTGAGGTTGACCCCGGCGACCAGGGCGACGTCCGACTCCCCGGTGCGCAGGCTCTCCAGCGCGAGGTGGACGGCGACCAGCGAGGAGGACTGCGCGGAGTCGACGGTGAGGCTGGGGCCGCGCAGGTCGAGGGCGTGCGAGACGCGGTTGGCGATCAGGCCCCGGTTGACGCCGGTGAGGCTGTGCCGGGTGATCGCGTCGGCCCCGGCGGTGAGGGTGCTCCAGTCACCGGCGATGGCGCCGACGAAGACGCCGGCACGCCGGCCGGCCAGGGCGGCGGGGAGGATGCCGGCGTCCTCCAGGGCCTCCCAGGCGAGTTCGAGGACGAGCCGCTGCTGCGGGTCGGCGGCGGCGGCCTCCCCGGCCGCGAGGCCGAAGAACTCGGCGTCGAAGCGGTCGACCTGGTCGAGCCAGCCGGCGGCCAGCCGCGGCCGCGCCGCGTCGGCGAACCGGCCCGGCGGGACGGTGCCGACGCTGCTGGTGCCGCTGTCGAGCAGCCGCCAGAACGCCTCGGGGTCCGCCGCGCCGGGCAGGCGGCAGGCGGCGCCGACGACGGCCACCGCCTCCGGCGGGCCGGACTGCGGTGCGGACGGGTCGAGGGGTTCCAGGGGCGCCATGGTCGTTCCACTCCTGAGGGCCGGCGGCTGGGGTGACGGACCTCAGCGTTCCGTGGCACCCCGCCCACCGGCCCCCTAGCCAACCCCTGTCGAACCCCTATGGCACCCCCGACCAGCCCGGGAATCGCCCCCGACCGGCTCGGGAGGGCCGTCGGCTCCCCACTCGCCGACGGCCCGTCACCACCGGCCGACGGTCCGTCACCACAGCTCCCGGTCCGCCGTCACCGCCGACGGTCCGCCATCCCCGCCGCCAGCCGTTCCCCGTCGACCGGCTGCCCGTCACGCCCCGGCGACGGCCTCCAGCGGCCCCAGGGCGGCGGCCCGGCGGGCCGGGAGCGCGGCGGCGGCGGCGCCGATCAGCGGCGGCAGAACGCAGACGAGCAGCAGCGTCGGCCAGGGCAGCACCAGCCGGTACTGCGGGACCGCCCCGCCCGCCAGCGCGCCGACCGCCCAGGCGCAGAACAGCCCGCCCGCCAGCCCGAGCAGGGTGCCGAGGGCGGCGACGGTCACCGCCTCCAGCCGGACCATCCGCCGGACGGCGGCGCGGTCCATGCCGACGGCGCGCAGCAGGCCGATCTCCCGGGTGCGTTCGGTGACCGACATCGCCAGGGTGTTGACGATCCCGAGCGCGGCGATCACCGCGCCGAGCGCGAGCAGCCCGTACATCAGGGTGAGCAGGGCGCTCGTCACTCCCCCGGCCTCGCGCACCAGGTCGTCCCGGCTCTGCACCTTGAGCAGCGGGTTGTCGCCGACGGCGGTGCGCAGCTGCCGCGCGGTGGTGCCGTCGGCGCGGACCAGGATCCGCTGGACGGTGCCGGGCCGGAAGCTGTCCCGCTGGACCTCCTCGCGGGTGGCGAGCGCGTCCCGGGCGGTGGGGTTGTCCTGGTAGACGCCGACCACGGTCGAGGTGGCGGGCTCGCGGTCGCGGCCGAAGGAGGTGGTGACCCGGTCGCCGGTGCCGATCCCGTTCTCCTCGGCGGTGCTGCGGGAGACGGCGATCCGGCCGGGGCCGAGGTCCCGGAGCGAGCCGCTGACGAAGTCCAGCGTGACGACCTGCCCGACGGTCGCCGGGTCGACGCCGGTGACCTCCCGGACCGAGCCGCCGAGGAACAGGGTGGAGTCGGCGACGGCGACGGCCGTCCGCACGCCGGGGGTGGCGCCGACCCGCCGCACCGCGGCCTGGTCGATACCGGTCGTGGTGCTGCCGGTGCCGATGACGTAGTCGGCGCCGAGTCCGGCCGCGGCCTGCCGGTCCAGGGCCCGCCCGGTGGAGTGGCCGACGGTGGCGAGCCCGCTGACCAGCGCGGTGCTGACGAGCAGGGTGGCGGCGGTGGCCGCGGTGCGGCGCGGGTCGCGCAGCGCGTTCTGCCGGGCCAGCAGCCCGGTGACGCCGAGGCGGCGGGTGAGCAGCCCGCCGAGCCGGACGGCCGGGACGGCGAGGACGGGCGACAGCACGACCAGACCGGCCAGGAGGGCGCCGCAGGCGAGCAGCGCGCGCTCCAGGTTGGCCTCGGAGGCGTCGTGCGCCCGGCCGGCGAGGGCGACCAGCAGGCCGGCGCCGAGCAGCGTCAGGCCCGCGCCGAGGACGGGGCGCAGCCGCGAGCGGGGGGCCGGGCGTTCCACCGAGCGGAGCGCCTCGACGGGGGCGATCCGGGCGGCCCGGCGGGACGGCAGCCAGGCGGCGAGGACGGTGACGCCGACGCCGACGAACAGCGCCGCCGCGACGGGCCGGGGGCCGATCACCAGCGGGCCGTCGGGCAGTCGGTCGCCGTCGGTGCCCAGCAGCCCGGGCAGCAGTGCGGCGATCCCGAGGCCGAGGGCGAATCCGGCGGCGGAGGCGGCGAGTCCGACCAGCACGGCTTCGGCGAGCAGGGAGCGCACCACCTGGCGGCGGGTGGCGCCGACCGCCCGCAGCAGGGCGATCCCCCGGGTGCGGCGGGTGACCAGCATGGTGAAGGTGTTGACGACCAGGAAGGAGCCGATGAACAGCGAGACCCCGGCCAGCACCAGCGGCAGCTTCTGGTAGCCGCGGGTCAGGGTGCCGACGTAGCGGGCCTGCTGCTCGGCCAGGGCCCGGCCGGTGGTCGCCTCGGCCCGTCCGGCGGGGAGCCGCTCGGTGACCCGCCGCGCCAGTTCGTACTGGTCGGTGCCGGGGGCGGCGGTGAGGTCGAGGGCGGTCCAGTAGCCGGGGGTGGCGAACAGGCCCTGGGCGGTGGCCCGGTCGAACAGGACGAGGGTGCCGCGGGCGGTGACCCGGGTGTCGGTGGTGCCGACGATGCCGACCAGCCGGGCGGTGCGGGCCGGACCGTCGGTGGCGAGGGTGACGGTGTCGCCGAGGTTCAGCCGACCGGCGGCGGCGGTGTCCGGGTCGACGGCGATCTCCTCGGCACCGGCGGGCGCACGGCCCCGGAGCAGGGGGTGGCGGGGGTCCGTGCCGTCGGGGCCGGGGGTGTACGCGGCGGCGAGGTTGGCGCCCGGGTGGACCCGCAGCGGGGTGCCGTCGGCGGCGTTCAGGACGGCGGTGCCGTCGGCCTCGGGCCGGACGGCGGCCACGCCGGGGACCCGGGCCAGGGTCCCGGCCAGTGCGTCGTCCAGGACGCCGCCGCCCGCTCCGTCCAAGGCGTCCCGGGCGCCCGGCGGGAGTTCGGCGGCGGTGACGGTGACGTCGATGCCGGCGAAGTCCTGCGACGCGGCGGCGCGGTGGGCGGCGGCGGTGGAGTCGGCGAAGACGAGGGTGCCGGAGACGAAGGCGACGCCGAGGCAGACCGCGAGGACGGTCATGAGCAGGCGGGCCTTGTCCGCGAGGACGTTGCGCAGGGCTGTTCGCAGCATGGGGGCTCTCGGTGGGTGACAGGCGGGTGGCAGGCGAGTGGCAGGCGGGTGGAAGGGCGGGGCGGTGGCGGTGGCGGTGGCGGGTCAGCCGGTGCGCACGCGGGTGTCGACGGTCTTCATCACGTCGAGGACGCGGCCGGGTGTCGGGTGGGCCAGCTCGTCCACCGGGCGGCCGTCGGCGAGGAACAGCACCCGGTCCGCGTAGCCGGCGGCCACCGGGTCGTGGGTGACCATGACGACCGTCCGCCCCAGCTCGTGGACGGACTCGCGCAGGAAGCCGAGGACCTCGGCCCCGGCCCGCGAGTCGAGGTTGCCGGTGGGCTCGTCGGCGAAGACGACGGCGGGCTTCGAGGCCAGGGCGCGGGCGACCGCGACGCGCTGCTGCTGGCCGCCCGACAGCTCGGCGGGCCGGTGGCCGAGCCGCTCGCCGAGGCCGACCATGGCGACCACCCGGTCCAGCCACTCCGGGTCGGGCCTGCGGCCGGCCAGCGCGAGCGGGAGCGTGATGTTCTCCTGCGCGGTGAGGGTGGGCAGCAGGTTGAAGGCCTGGAACACGAAGCCGATCCGGTCCCGGCGCAGCCGGGTGAGCTGCCGGTCGCTCAGTCCGCCGAGCTCGGTGGTGCCGATCCGGACCGAGCCCGCGGTGGGGGTGTCCAGACCGGCCGCGCAGTGCAGCAGGGTGGACTTGCCGCAGCCGGACGGGCCCATGATCGCGGTGAACTCGGCCTCCCGGAAGGCGACCGTGACCGCGTCCAGCGCGGTGACCCGGGTGTCGCCGCTGCCGTGGACCTTGGTCAGTCCGGTGGTGGCGACGGCGGTCCCGGGCGCCGGGTACGGGGCGTGGGTGGCGAACGGGTGGAACGGGTCGGTGGTCACGGCTGGGACTCCTCCTCGAAGCGTCGGTGCACTTCGAAGGGTGTCCGGGGGACGTATCGATCCCTCATGAACCGGGTATCGGTCCCGGCTCCACTACGCGGCAGTCCCGCGTCAGACAGCCCCTAGGGCGCGAGGTGGAGGGTGGCGAGGGCGCCGCCGTCCGGGGCGTTGCCGAGGCGCAGGTCGGCGTCGAGCAGGCGGGCCTGGCCGAGGGCGATGGTCAGGCCGAGGCCGTGGCCCGCGCCGCGTTCGGCGGCGCCGGTGTGGAAGCGGCGCGGGCCGTGCCGGAGCAGGTCCTCGGGGAAGCCGGGCCCGTGGTCGCGGACCCGCACGGTGGAGCCCTCGACGGTGACGAGCACCGGGGCGCCGCCGTGCCGGTGGGCGTTGACGACGAGGTTGCCGACGATCCGTTCCAGTCGGCGCGGGTCGGTCTCGACGGTCTCCGCCGCGCCCGTGTCCAGCTCGGTGTCCAGCCCGGTCCGCTGGACGGCCTCGCGGACGACCTCGCCGAGCGGGACCCGGGCCCGCACCGGCTGCTCGGCCCCGGCGTCCAGCCGCGAGATCTCCAGCAGGTCCTCGACGAGCGCCCGCAGGTCCCGCACCCGGGCCCGGAGCAGGTCCTCCGTCGGGCCAGCCGGGAGCAGGTCGGCGGCGGCCAGCAGGCCGCCGACGGGGGTGCGCAGCTCGTGCGCCACGTCGGCGGTGAACTGCCGCTCGACCCGCAGCCGGCGGGCCAGGCTGTCGGCCATCAGGTCGACGGTGGCGGCGATGTCGGCCACCTCGTCGCGGCCCTCGGTGGGCCCGGTGCGGGCGTCGAGGTCCCCGGCGGCGATCCGGTCGGCGGTCTCGGCGACCCGGCGCAGCCGGCGGGCGAGCAGCCCCGCCCCGTACGCGGCGAGCGGGGTGGCGGCTGCGAGCGCGATCAGCGAGGCCACGGCCATCGCCGCGTCGAGCCGGGGCAGGTCGGAGAGCTCCGGACCCATGTTGACCTGGACGGCGAGCACCGGGCTGCCGGGGCCGCCGGTGCGCTGGGCCGCCCAGACGCTCGGGCCGACGTTCCCCTCGACCCGGTCGACGACCAGGGTGTGCCGCTCGCCGTCGGCCGGGTCGCGCAGCGCGGCGGGCAGCTTCGCCGGGTCGAGGGCCGCGCCGTCGGAGAGGGCGCCGGTGCGCCGGTAGACGTCCATGGCCGCGTAGACGGAGTTGAACGCCCGGGCCTCGGCGCGGGAGCGGATGTCGTGCGCGGTCCACAGGTGGACCAGCACGCCGACCGCCGCGACCACCAGGCAGGCGGTCGCGGCGGCCAGCGCGGCGATCTTCCGGCGCAGCGAGGTGCGGCGGTCCCGGCGGTGTCGCAGGCGCACCGGGCTCAGCGCCTGAACTTGTAGCCGAAGCCGCGGACCGTCTCGATCCGCTCCCGGCCCAGCTTCCGGCGCAGCCGCTGCACGCAGAGGTCGACCACCCGGCTGTCGCCGTCCCAGCCGTAGTCCCAGACGTTGCGCAGCAGGGTGTGGCGCTCCAGGACGACGCCCGGGTGGGCGGCGAACTCCAGCAGCAGCTTGAGCTCGGTCGGGGTGAGCGCCACCGGGCGCCCGCCGAGTGAGACCTCCAGCCCGGCGGTGTCGACGGTGAGGTCCCCGAAGTCGAGCACCGTCCGGTCGGGCACCCGGTCCCCGTCGGGGCCGCCGCCGGGCGCGGCCGCGGGGGCGGGGGCGTAGGTGGCCCGGCGCAGCAGGGAGCGGATCCGGGCCACCAGGACGTAGGTGTCGACGGGCTTGACGACGTAGTCGTCGGCGCCGGCCTCCAGACCGGCGACCACGTCCAGGCCGTCGCCGCGCGCTGACATCATCAGCACCGGCACCAGGCTGGTCTCGCGGACCCGGCGGCACAGGCCGATGCCGTCCAGGCCGGGCAGCATGACGTCGAGGATCAGCAGGTCGAACGCTCCGTCGCGGAAGAGTTCGAGGCCGGTGAGGCCGTCGGCGGCGGCCGTCATCCGGTAGCCGTAGCGCTCCAGCGCGGTGGTGAAGGCGCCGCGCATCAGGTCGTCGTCCTCGACCAGCAGCACGCGGACGGGGCGCGGGGGTTCCTGGGCCGGGGCGGGCGAGGACACGGCGGACGGCTCCTGTGGGACGGGGCGGCGCGGGGGGAGGCGGGCCGCGCACGGGGACGGGCCG
>NZ_LGDO01000065.1:0-21322 GCF_001279805.1 Streptomyces sp. XY431 | reverse complement strand
CTCGTCACCGGTCAAGGTCAACTCGGCCATCGGCCGACCCATGCGCGCCATGGAAACAGGCTACAGATATGAAGCGGATTTCAGGCGCAGGACACTAGACCGCTCACTGGCCAACTGAAGCGCTCAGTCACAGCAGCGTCTTCCCGGCAGACAGACCTGATTTCAGGTCAATAATATGTTAGTGCCCTATCGTTGACCGGCAACGAGTCGGTCCGCGATGGCATCATTTCGGGTCGGTACGACGACGGAGGGAGAGTCCAGTGAGCAGTCTCAACAAGGGTCTGGAACGGATCGAGGTAGACCTGTCGTGGGATCCGAGTCCCGCAGGTTCGGCGGGTCACGATCTGGATCTCGTCGCCGCGACGTACGCCACGGACGCCCCGTCCGGCGCCCCGGCCTACCTGGTCCACTTCGACAGCCGCGCTCCCGACGGCACGATCACACTCACCAGGGACAGCCGCGACGGCAAGGGCCTCGGCGTCGACGAGCGCCTGGTCCTGGAACTCGACCGCCTGGCGCACCGCTACCCCCGGGTGGTCGTGGGCGTCGCCATCCAGCAGAACGCCGACCGGCTGACGTTCGGGGACATAGCGAACCCCGTGGCCAGGATCCGGAACGGGCGCGCCGAGTTGGCGGCAGTGGACTTCGCCGGCGTCGACGGGGCAACGGCCGCGAGGGTCGCGGAGTTCGTCCGGAACAGCTCGGGGGTCTGGGCGTTTCGGCCCGGCGCCCACGGTTTCGACGCCGATCCGGCGACTTTCGCGAGGATCATGGGCACCTGACAGGGCTTCACTAGGTGGCCCGTATCCGAACGACAGCCGGGGTGCCCGTGACGCCCCTGACTCCGCCCCCCGGCAAGAGACCACGGGCGACCGGGCCGGCCGGTCAGGCGCTCACGCCTCCCCGCGCCGTGCTTTCCAGCGGTCCGGCAACCCCTCCAGTTCCGTGATCTCGAAAATCGAAGAACCCGGTGCTCCGGCGAGTCGCCCACCGACACACTCTCCGCCCCGAGGGTGGCCTCGCCCTCCTCGAGCACCCGGACCGGCGCACCATGACCTCGTCCCGCCGGGTCGGCGACTCGAACCGGACGTCGTCGAGAACCCGGAGGCGGCCGCGACGGGACCCGGGCTCGCACCCCTTGGAGACCAGCATTCACTTCGTACACAAGTGTCCGTTATCGCGCATGGGCGGTCATTGGCGCTCATCGCGCGTGATCCCAAAGTGGTCCCCAAGCGGCCCCCAGGGCCCCGGTCACGGCGAGTGATCACCAATCTGGCGGGCATTCAACCAGCGCGGCGCGGCCGGCATCATGATCGCTGAAGTCATCCCCGTCGCCGTCGTCTCCAAGACGATGCACCACTCCACCCTTGCCATCACCATCAGCCTCTACGGCCACCTCCTCGAAGACTCCGCCGACGAAGCCGTCACAGCGCTCTGCGCCGCCCTCGACCAGGCGGATTCCGAGGCGGTCCGTCGAGCCGACGCTGCGGGCGGCGGAGGCTTCCGACAGGCAGCGTGACTGAACCGGGCCCCTTGCGTCAGG
This sequence comes from Streptomyces sp. XY431, assembly GCF_001279805.1. Classification (NCBI taxonomy): domain Bacteria; kingdom Bacillati; phylum Actinomycetota; class Actinomycetes; order Kitasatosporales; family Streptomycetaceae; genus Streptomyces; species Streptomyces sp. XY431. The sequence goes on along the minus strand of NZ_LGDO01000065.1, from coordinate 19,779 downwards.
CGCTCGTGCCGGGCTGCTGGTCGGCAGTCTCCGAGCCGCCGGGGGCAGGGTCCTCGGCCTCCTCTTCCGCGACGTCCGACTCGAGGAGGTCGAGAAGGTCCTGTACTGCCCAGTCCGGAAGGGTGAGCGCGGCGGGGACCGGCAGCAGGGCGTCGCGCCGGAGGGATTCCTCCTCCGCGACGGCCTCGGTGAGCCACGCGAACGTGTCGTCGGCCAGCAGATCGGGATGGGAGGCGGCGGTGTCCGCGAGCATCTCGGCGTCGGGGAAGGCGGCCCGGCGCGCCGGGCCGCGGTCTCGTACCAGCCGGATCCCCACCATTCGCCGACTGACTCGGTGCGGAAGCCGTGCAGGCCGAGCAGCCGCAGCACGGTGTCCGGTCCGAGGGTGTCGTCAGCCCACTGCCAGAGGTCCCGCTTCACGGTCACTCCCCCGCGGTGAGCCAGCGCAGGCGCCCGTCCTTGGGAGAGGTTCGGCAGGTGAGGGCCAGACCCTTCGAGGAGGTGGCGGTGGCGCCGGCCTCGCGGCACTTGCGGTGGGGTTCGTTGCAACTCCCCTTCTTCTTGCCCGGTATCTCGGCGCAGTTCTCGGTGTCGTGAGCTTCCTTGCCCTCGGGGGAGAGGTTGCCGTAGTTGCTCCCGTCGTGCCGCCCCGGGGAATCGACGTCCGGGTCCGCAATCCCGGTGGGCGTCCAGGTCCCGCGGCTCCTGGTGGGTGATGCGGCGGCACCGGCCAGGGGCGCGGTCGGCGACGCCGTCCGAGACGGGGTCGACGGGTTGGAGGCCGTCGGCACGGGCGACACCGACTGGCCGGCGGACGAGGTGGGTGCGGATGATGAGGTCGACGCGGAGGACGGAGGCGGCGCGGCCGCAGGCGACGTACCAGCACCACATGCCGCGGCCATGCAGAGGATCACACCCGTGGCGGCTAGGGCGCGTATCTGGTTGTGATCAATCTGCGGGTTTCGCCCTCGGGGCATCGCCACCCGGTTCGACAAGAAGCCCGAGAGCCACCTCGCCGGCCTCCACCTCCGCGCCTCGATGATCTGGATCAAGGACCTCACCAAGACCACTCCTTGATCACGACCAAATACGCTCCCTAGTCGAGGGTGTACGCCTCGTAGCGGACGGCGTCGGGCGTGCGGGCGGCCGAGGCGACGGCGAGGGTGTGGTTGAGCCACTGGTAGCGCTTGTCGCCGGTCTCGAAGCGGCAGAAGAGGCGGAAGTAGTACTCGGCCGGGTCCACCGCCTCGCAGGCGGCCAATCTGCGCAGTACGTCGGGCGGACCGTGGCGGATGCCGTTGGTACTCAGGCAGAGGTGCGCTCCGTCGTGCGTGCGCAGTGTGGAGCGGGTGTCGATGGTGACCGTGCCGTCGGGGTGCAGGACCTGCCAGTCCGCGCCGCCGGGAAGGATCTTCCCGCGGAGGTGCGGGCCGTTGAAGTTCCCGCCGATGATGTTGATCACCCGGCGGCGGCCCAGGTGCGAGTCGCCGAGGTCGAGTACCGGGTCCAGGTTCACCTCGAACGAGGCGAGGTGCTTCAGTTTCATCCCACGCTCCACGAGGCGCGCTCGTTCAGGAGGCCGGGGTCGAAGCCGGCGGTGCGCTTGTACGAGGCCGAGATCTCGGCGCGCTCGGTGAGCGGGACGACCGCCTCGATGTCGTCGAAGCCGCCGGGGGCCCGCTCGTGGGCGAGCTTCATGACGACCTCGGGTCCTTGGCGTCGGTTGGCGAGCTGAAGTGCGGTCGTGGCGGGTCTGCGGATCTCCTCGTAGGCGGCGGCGGAGCCGGTCGTGGCGAGTGAGTGGGCCAGCACCCGGGCGTCGATGATCGCCTGGGACGCCCCGTTGGAGCCGATGGGGTACATGGCGTGCGCGGCGTCGCCCAGCAGGACGACATCGTCCCTGGTCCAGTGCGGCAGGGGTTCGCGGTCCACCATCGGGTACTCGAATGCGGCCTCGGCTCCCCTGATGACGGCCGGCACGTCGAGCCAGTCGAACCGCCAGTCGGCGAAGTGGGCCGTGACCGTGGCCAGGTCGGCGGGGCGGTTCCAGTTGCCGCGCTCGGGTGGCTCGCCGTCCAGGGGGCGCTCGGCTATCCAGTTGATCAGGCGGCCGTCCCCGATCGGGTAGGCGACGAACTTCTGTGTGCCGTCTCCGGCCATGATCATGGATCGGCCGCTCAGGAAGGGCTCCGCGCAGGTCGTTCCCCGCCACAGGACGAGCCCGTTCCAGGGTGGTGCCCCTTCGTCGGGGAAGAGCGCGGCGCGGACGGCCGAGTGGATCCCGTCGGCGCCGACGAGCAGGTCGGAGTCGTGGCGCAGGCCGGCCATCCGGCTCCCGGTCCGGACTGCGTGCGCACCGAGGCGCTCGCGGACGGCGTCCAGCAGGAGCATCTGGAGCCGGCCCCGGTGCACCGAGTACTGCGGCCACCGGTACCCGGCGGCGAGCCCGCGCGGTTCGGACCAGATCGCCTGCCCGTAGCGGTTGAAGTAGGCCAGTTCGGCGGTGGGGACAGCGATCGTGGCCAGCCGGTCGGCCAGCCCGAGCTCGGTGAGCTCGCGCACCGCGTGCGGGAGGAGGTTGATCCCCACGCCGAGCGGGCGGATCTCCTCGGCCGCCTCGTGGATGACGACCTGGTCGAATCCGGCCGCGTGCAGGCTGAGTGCGGTGGCGAGCCCGCCGATGCCGGCTCCTGCGACGGTGATCTTCAAGGGACCCTCCCTACGGGGATTGTTATGGCCGTAACAATCTCCTACCGGGCCGCCATGCGCAAGACTCTGTCCCGTGGACCGACCAGATCTCAGATACGCCGCCTACGCCCGCGACCGACTCGCCGGCATGCCGTCACCCGCCGACCCGGAGGCCTTCGCGCTCGCCTACCATCTGCTGCACCTGTCCTACCTGGTCGTCGCCGACCTGGAGAGCCACATCCACCGCCCGCGCGGCTGGACGCTCCCCGGCTTCCGGCTGATGTTCAAGCTCTGGCTGCTGGGCCCCACCCAGCCCGCCAGGCTCGCCGAGATCTCGGCGATGTCCCGATCGGCAGTCACCAACGCCGTCAACACCCTCGAACGGGACGGCCTGGTCGAACGCCGGCCACTCCCCGACGACCGGCGCGCGATCGCCGTCGCCCTCACCGCGAAGGGCGAGACCGCCGTCCAGGAGACCTTCGCCGAACAGACCCGCCGCGAACAGCAGTGGTTCGCCGTCCTCGGTACCGAGGAACAGGCCACCCTCACCGACCTGCTCACCCGCGTCCTGGCCGCGCGCCCCGAGGACGCCGACTAGGTTCGGCAGTCGATCACGTGCGGAGCCGGACGACGAGAGCCGCACCGACACCTCGGAGGCGGTGATCCGCCGGTCGATGAGCGTGGCCACGAGCCGCCGCCTCGCCGACGAGCACGCCGAACATCCCGGGCCGCTCCTCGGCCGACCAGCCCCGCGCGGCCGGTCTTGAGCATGTCCTCGCCGACGGTTCCGACGTCCCTCGCGCACCGCCCGGCGCGCTCTGCCGCGACGCCAGGCAGGGCAGCGACTGCTGGTCCCGGGATCGTCATCCGGTCCAGGAGAAAGGGAAGCCCAGGGGACGGCGTACACGGCGCGGCCGGGTCCACCGGCGGTGTGGCTGTACGGACGGGAGACTCCACCGACGTCGGGTGGACCGCCCTGATGCTGCGCGAGCCGTTCGCGTTCCTGGACCCAATGCGGCGGATCCGCTTCCGGGTGTCCGCCGGGCCCCCGAATGGCCCGGGGTCGGCGGACACCCGGCTCCGGGCCGCTCGGGACCGTCAGGCGCAGGTGACCTTGCCGGCGGTGTCGGCGGTGCAGAGCAGGGTCATCGTGCCGTTGTTGGGATCGCTGGGGTAGGGGCTGGCCGACAGGCGGGTCATGGTCAGCGGGTAGGCGGTGCCCGGGACGAGCCGGCCGACGGTGAACGAGATCAGCGGGGTGACCGCCTGGTGGCCGGAGGCGATGTCGACCATGTCACAGGTGAGAAGCCGCTGCGCCTGGTCCACGGTGCAGGCGGACGGGTTGGTGCGGCTGGTGAACGTCTCGGGGTAGCTGAGCTGGTAGCGGACGTTCGTGGCGTCGCTCGTGCCCGCGTTCACCATGTGGGGCGTCACGTGGAGGGTGCCGCCGTTCGCGGTTCCCTCGGCCCGGGCCACGAAGGGCAGGGGGTTGGTGGACGGGGCGGGGTGCGACAAGGCGGAGGCGGGTCCTTGCCCGCGGTCGTTGACCGCGGTGACCTGCACCCTGGCGTGGTCCGCCTCGATCTGCGCGACGCGGTCGGCGGGAACGGCCAGTGACGTCGCGCTGCCGGGCGCGGTTCCCAGGACCGTTTCGGCACCGGCCGGGTCGCTGGGATCGTGCAGCACGGTCACCACGTACTCCTGGATGGCGCTGCCGCCGGCGGCGGGCGCGGTCCAGGTGACGGTCGAGCCGTCCGGGCTGATCGCGGGGTGCTTGGGGGCGCCCGGGAGGGTCGACCCGTGGTGGACTGCCGCCTGGGCGGTGGCCGGCGGGCAGGTGGGCGTGCCGGCGGTGGTGGCGGTGACCAGGTCGACGTAGTGGCTGGGGCGCGGGTGCGGCGGCGTGTAGAGGCCGCTGCGGTCGACGGTGCCCAGCGATCCGGGTGCCATGGACCAGGCGACCGCCTGGGCGGGGTCGCATCCGGCCGGCCAGTTCACGGTGTACTGGTGCGCCTGGGCCGCCGCGGTGAGGCTGTCGGACGACGGCGCGCTCCGCGCGCCCGGGGCGAGGGCCGCGGCGCTGGACAGGCTCGGTCCGGGGAAGGGCCCGGGGGCCTTGTACAGGTCGAAGGTCGTGTTGTACACGTCGCCGCCGGTGGAGAAGCTGGCGACCTTGATGTCGAGGACGAAGAACAGCGCGACCTTCAGCGGTGCTTTCACGGTCAGCCATGGATCGGCGGAGGTGTCCGCGGTCACCTCGATGGAGGGCGTGATCTCCAGCCTCGGGCCCACGAGGTTGTAGACGAGGATCTCGAGCGCCACGGGGAAGGCGAAGGTGACCTTGGCCGCCGCGTTCAGCGCGTAGTCGAACTTGGTGACGGGGTCCTTGGTCAGGTCGGTCTTGTGAACCGTCCCGGTGTTGTCACGGCTGATCCTGCCGCCCATCGTCCGCTCGTAGGAGGCGGAGAAGGAGAACTTGATCGATCCGTCGATCGAGGTCTCGGTGTACACCGTCAGCGAGGGACACAGCTGGATCATGTACACCGTCAGGCAGGTCGCCGGTTTGATGTTCAGCAGCGGATCGCGCTTCGTCTCGTGCTTGTAGGCGATGCCCAGTTCGCCTTCTACCGACGCCTTCGCGGTCGCTGTCGCGCTGAAGTCGAAGGTCCCGGTGTAACCGCGGGGGTCGAAGGCGTAGTAGTTGGGATCGCGCTCGAAACCGGCGGTGGCCGACCAGTCGGTGCTCAGGCTCAGTGCCGCGGTGAGCTTCGCGGTGACCGTCGTGTTGTCGCCCAGCCGCTCCTTCATCTTGGGATCGCTGGTGAGCTTCTCGGCCAGGTCGAGGGTGAAGGTCTTGTTCGCCACCGTGCCGGAGCCCTGGGCCTGGGACGCGACCGAGGCCTGGATGTCGGGGTTGAGCATCTTGATCCGCAAGCCGTCGGGACCGGAGGCCAGCCGACTGCCGGTGGCCGTGAAGTCCAGGGACAGGAAGGCCTGCTCCAGCGCGGCCTGGCTGGTGGTGAGGGTCACCACGCCGCCGACGGCGCTGATCCTCTCCACCGTGCGCAGCAGGCCGTCGTGGAGCAGCGGGTTGCTGCTCTGCCCGACGACGACGACGTTCTTCACCTTCAGGCCGGTCACCTGCGCGGGCGGGTCGGTGAACACCACGGTGGTGCCGGTGACCTTGGTGACGGCCGCGGTCGAGGCCGCGGACAGCATCACCGTTCCGGCCGCCAGCACCGGGGCGGGGGCGGCCTTGACCACGGCGCTGGTGGCGCCGCGCGCGCCGTCCTGCTGGACGGCGGTGACCGTGATCGCGTACTCGACGCCCGGGGCCAGCGAGGTCAGGGTCGCCTGCTTCGTGGCGGCCTGCACGGCCGCCGTGACGGGCGGTTGGCCGGGGGCGGCGGCGTCGACGGCGTAGTTCGTGATGGTGTTGCCGCCGTCGTCCAGCGGCGCGTCCCAGGTCACCTTCAGCGCGGTCGGATCGGGCTGGCTGCCGTCCGCGCCGACGGGCGGCGGCGCCGCGGTAACGTCCTGCGGGGCGCCGACGGTGTAGGCGGGCCTGGCACTGACCGTTCCGTTGGCGTCGGCACCGACGGTCTGGCTGTCGGAGACGCCGGCCGGCCCGGTCCCGGCCGCGTTGGTCGCGGTGACCGAGACGGAGTAGTACTTGCCGTTGACCAGCCCGGTGACGGCGGTGCTCTGCACATCGCCCGCCACGCTGGTGGTCACGCTCGCGCCCGGGCCGTTCGGGGTCGCGGTGACGGTGTAGCCGGTCACGGGCGAGCCGTTGGGGTGGGCGGGGTTCCAGGAGACGAGGAGCCCGCCGTCCCGGCCCAGGAGGGTGGCCAGAGTGGGGGCGAGCGGCGCCCTGGGCGTCTGCGGCCCGCCGACGAAGGCGGGCGACGCGCCGGAGACGACGCCGCCGGCGGTGGTCTCGGTCGCCTTGAACGCGTAGCTGACGTCGTTGGTCAGACCACCGATCTCGACCACCGGCGGGTTCGCCGGGTCCGGGTTCTGCACTGTGCCGGTGGCGACCGGCGCGCCGGTCGCGTTGCCGTCCGCGTCCAGCGCGTACGCGGACACGTCGACGCGGGCCACCGCTTCCTGGGCGGTGTCCCCGGGGGTGACGGTCACCTGCACCGTGCCGGTGGCGAACGGCTGTACGGAGTCGATCAGCGGCGCCTGCACCCCCTGGACCGCGACGCTCGCCCGCACGGGCGACGGAGCCGCCCCGGCCGCCCCGGCCGCCCCCGCGGACCCCGCAGCCAGCCCCAGCACGATCGCCACGGCCACCACCGAGCGACCGGATAAGCGCCCGGCCCTGCTCTTCCTGCTGCACCACATGCTCATACCTCTCCGCCCACGGCACACACGGGTCCGCGGGGCGGGGCCCCGACGGGGCCCCGCCGGATGTTACCGACCGGGAAGCGGAACCAAACCATCCCCAACGCGCTGCAATTGCACCGGACTTGGCGTCCAACGAGAATCCGGCGATCGGCGTACGAAAAGCCCGTCAGTTCGGATCGCGCAGAAGGTGACGATGCCGGGCGGAAGAAGCCGTTCGCCTTGAGATTCGCCCGACAGCCCTCCACGCCGCCGCCGTGTCGAACCCCGTGCTCACCGCTCGCCGCCCCGAGGCCGGCCCGGTCGAAGGCATCGCACACCACCGCCCCACCCCTCGGCGGCGTCCTGCGCAACGGCTGAACTCCTCTCCGAAACACTCGACTTCGCGCCCGGGCCCGGTCGGCCGCACCTGCGCCTGCGGCACCGGCGCCCCACAGCCGAAGGTCTGCGTCGACGGGGCAGGGCAGTGTCGGCACCGGTGACTGCCACCGGACGTCGCCGGGACGTCGCCCGGCTCCGACCGGATCGCTCCACGGCCCGGACATTCCGTGCCCGAACCTGAAGGCCGGGCGGTTCGGACCGCGGTGGCGGGGCGGCGGTCGGCGGCGACCCGATGGTCCATGACGGCCGGCGCCTTCATGTCCGAACCGGTGAGGACCGTCGAAGCCTCGGACAAAGCCCTCGCACTCGCCCGGCCCGGCCCCGTGGTGAAGCACGCCAGGAAGTGCGGCTGATCACAGCCGTACTCACCGAGCCGACCGAGCAGGACGTACTGGCTGCAGGAGCCGCCGACCGACGTCGACGGTCCGGCGGCACCGCTCTCCGGCGGAAGGTTCGCAGGATGCTGCACTCGACAACTTCCCCGATGGAATACTGATTTGAGGAAGCGAGGCCGCCGCTTCACCGTGGCGGCAACGGGAGGGGGAGACGATGCCCGACGTTCAGAGTGCGCTGGATGCGGAGTCGGTGGCACTGGTCGCGGCCAACTCGCTGGCCACCGCCATGGGAACCGGGATCTGGGAGATGATCCGGACGGGAATGGGGGCGATCTTCCAGCGTCGCGGGTACGACCAAGGTGCGATCGAAAGCCAACTGGACTTTGACGCGGGCCTGGTGACGGGCAATCAGGCAGACGCGATCCGTGGGGAGCTCGTCGGACCGTGGCGTCGGCGCCTGCAGGCGCTGGTGGACGCGGATCCGACGGTGGTGGCGGAGTTCGCGGCCCTGATCGCCCAGGTCGAGGCCCGGCTGCCGCGCGAGTCGGGGAACTGGGTCCAGAACATCAACGCGGAGGGCCACGCCGTGGTCAACACGGTGGTGGGCGGCAACCAGGTCAACAACTACATGGACTCGCGACACCGCGCCGACGGTTCTGCGGCCGACGACCCGGTCGAGGGCGAACTCCTCGGATGAGCGAGCGGTCTGCCGACGGGACGGTCTTCACCCAGAACGTCCTCGCGCGCACAGTCACGATCAACACCGTCCACGATGGCGACCAGTACAACTACATCTACCGCGGCAGCCCGCCCTACCGGGTGGAGCCCTACCCGCCGAACCCCGGGGGAACGCGGCCGGACGGCCTGGAGAAGCTCCCCAGCCGCCTGCTGACCGCACGCCACCGGGTCGTGCCCTTCTCCCCGCGCCCGGAGCTGGAGGCGCTGGAGCGCTGGCGGGACACCGACGCGCCCGGGCTGTCCCTGCAGCTGCTGTACGCCGAGGGAGGACAGGGCAAGACGCGGCTGGCGGCCGAACTCGCCGACCGCTCGGCCCGGGAAGGCTGGACCGTCGCCCAAGCCCGGCACCGCAGCGAGGTCGCCTCCGCGGGGGGTGGGGACGAGACGCTGGCGGTTCGGTCGCCCGGTCTGTTCATGGTCGTCGACTACGCGGAGCGCTGGCCGTCGGCGGACCTGATCACGCTGATCCGTCAGCACCGCGACGCGGCCCGCGACCGGTTGCGGATCCTCCTGCTCTCCCGCTCGGCGGGGGCGTGGTGGCAGGCCCTGGACCACCAGTTGGGCAAGCTCGACGTGATGGCCACCGACACGCTCCACCTGACCGCCCTCCCGGACGACCCCGCGACGCGCGCGGAGGCCTACACCTCGGCCCGGGACGCCTTCGGCGACGTTCTCGGCCTGGCCGATCCCGGGGCGGTGACCGTCCCGGAGGGGCTGGGCGTACCCCAGTACGGCCTGATGCTCACCACGCACATGAAGGCACTCGTCGACGTGGACGCGGCCGTACGGGGTGTCAGGCCTCCCTCCGGCCGGGGCCTGGCCGCGCTCTCCTCCTACCTCCTGGACCGGGAGCACGATCACTGGCGCTCGGCCCACGACGAGGGACGCGGTCCGGTTCCCACCGGTGAGGAGGTGATGCGCCGCGCGGTGTACGTCGCCACGCTGACCCCACCGCTGGCCGGTGCGGAGGCGTCCGCAGCGCTGGTGCGCACCGGGGCGGCCGAGCCGGCCGGGGCGGAGCAGGTGGTACTCGACCACGCGCGCTGCTACCCGCCCGGGACGACGGGCCGGCTCCTGGAGAGCCTCGCCCCCGACCGGCTGGCGGAGGACTTCCTGGCTCTGACGCTGCCCGGCTACGAGGAACGGCACCGGTACCACGCGACGGACGCGTGGGCGATCACGGCCCCGGCCATGTTGCTGCGGTACGCCGAGGGCACCGAGCCTCCCGCGTCCGCCAGGTACTCGCTCACCGTGCTGATCGAGACGGCCCGCCGCTGGCCGCACGTCGTCGACCGCCATCTGATCCCGCTGCTGGCGACATTGCCCGGCCTGGCGCCGGCGGCCGGAGGCGCAGCCCTGGTCCGGCTCTGCGACCTGGGCGGCCTGCCAGACGAGCTGCTGGAGATGATCGTGCGGCGGATGCCCCGGCACCGGCACGTCGACCTCGACCCCGGGGCCGCAGCGCTCACACGGCGCGTGGTCCGCCACCGGCTCGCCAAGGACGAGCTCTCCCCGGCGGAGGAGGCGGACCTGCTGAACGCGCTGGCCTCGCGGTACATCGACGCCGGTCTGCTCGACGCGGCGGAGGCGCCGGCCCGGGAGGTCGTCGAGCTGCGCCGGGGGCTCGTCACCGGCGACGGGTCCGCGCCACCCGCACCGGCGACCCTGACCGCCCTGGCCGACGGGCTGAACAGCCTTGCGTCCGTCCTCGTCACCGCAGGCCGGTTCGAGGAGGCGACGGCGCCCCTGCTGGAGGCGGTCGAGATCCATCGCCGACCGGCGGAGCAGGACGCCGTGGGCCTGGCCTACGCGCTGAACAACCTGGGCATCCAGCTGCTGCGCACGGGCCGCGCCACGGAGGCGGTACCGGTGTCGGCGGAGGCGGTCGGCCTGCTCCAGGACCTGCGGGACGGCGACCGCGCGGCCCACCTACCCGCGCTCGCGACGGCGCTGACCAATCTGGGCAGCGCCGTGGCCCTGACCGGGCACCTTTCGCACGGGGCCGACCTGGCGCAGGAGGCTCTTCGGATCCACCGCGAGCTGACCGGCGCCGACCGGGAGCAGTACCTGCCCGATCTGGCGATGTCGCTCCTGAACGGCGGCCAGTGGCTGATGGCGAGCGGTGACCCGGTGCGGGCCTTGACCTTCACCGACGAGGCCGTCCACCTCTACGACGAGCTCACCGAGGCCAATCCCACCGCTTACCGCGCCCACCTGGGCAGCGCCTGGGACAACCGCGGCAACGTCCTCGCCCGGCTGGGCCGTTCCGAGGAGGCGCTGAAGGCTACACGTAAGGGGCTGCAGATCCGGGAGCACCTGGCGGACACCGACCCGCACCGCGCGCCGGCCCTGGCGATGTCGCTGACCAACCTGAGCATCCGGCTGTCGCAGGCGCCCACGTCCGAGGACGGCCTCGCACCCGCGCAGGAGGCCGTCCACCAGTGGCGGCCCCTCGCGGCCGCCAACCCCGCCCACCTGCCGGACCTCGCGACCGCACTGTACGCCCTCGACCACTGGCTCACCCGGACCGGTCGGCACGCGGAGGCCCTGCGGGCGGTCGAGGACCGGATCGTGGTCCTGGGAGAGTCCGCGCGGGAGAACGAGTCGCAGCTGCCGGAGTTGGCCGCCGCTCTGCACACCGCCGGCGCCCGGCTCGCCCACGACGACCGGTCGCACCGGGCTGTCGACCACCTCGCCAAGGCGGTGTCCGTCCGTCGACGCCTGGTCGAGGGCGGGACGGCCGCCGAGGCGGCCGCGCTGCTGGAATCGTCGGACCTGCTGGGCGCCTGCCTGGTGGACATCGGCAGGGCGACGGAGGCCGCCCTGATGACCATCCGGTCCGTGGATGCCGTGAAGCGGAACTCCGCCTCCGATTCGGAGTCCTTCCGCCCGTACCTGCTGGACGGGCTTTTGCTGGTCGGCCTTCGGCTGGCGGCGGCCGGCCGGACCGAGGAGGCGATCGCGGCTCTGCGGGGTGTGCTCAAAATGCTCCGGGCCTCGGCCGACGACGACCCCGGGGCCTACGCGGAGCGGTACGCGTTCGGGCTTCGCCACCTCGCCGTGGTCCAGGCCGCGGCGGGCGTCGGCGCGGAGGAGGCGGTGCGGGCCGCCGACGAGGCCGTGGCCATCTGCCGGCGGCTCGCCGCGGACCTGACCGCGGGGACACCCTTTCCGGCGCTCTCGGACGCCCTCGACGCCCGGACCACCGTACTCAGGACACTCGGACGCGCCTGACCGGCAGGGGCCCGCCGCACCGCCCCGACCGCTGACGGACCGGCCGTCCGACCGGCCCGCCGACGTCGCCCACGCCCCGCTCACCCCGAACGATTCACCACCGACCCCGCCCGGGCGCACGTCTCCACGACGCAGGGCAGAACAGGCGCGGGACGGCACACCTGCTGCTGTCCACGCCGCTCGAAGGCGGTTCCCACAAGCACCTGCGTCCACCGGGCAGGCTGGGACGGGTTGCCCTCGGCCGCGCACAGCCAGAGCGTGCAACGCCCGGTACTCGGGTCCCTGAGCGATGTGAGCTCCCCGAGTCGGGCGGTGCCACCGTGGACGCCGTCATCGCCTGGCAGTACCCGGTCGGGTACGGCGTGCCCTCGCCCACGCTCCAGTCCGTCGACTTCGAGGAGAACGCGCGGCAGGCGCTGTCCCGGGTCGTCGGTGAGGTGTCGGCGCAGGCCCCGGAGGTCACGATCCGCCGGCACGTCGTCCAGTCCCATCCCGCCGCCGCACTCCTTCACGCGGCCGACGGCGCGCAGCTGCTCGTCGTGGGCCACCGCGGGCACGGTGGCTTCGCGGGCGCCCACCTCGGGTCGGTGAGCCAGCACTGCGTCCACCACGCACCCTGCCCCGTCGTCGTGGTGCGCGGCGAGCCCGGGTCCGGACCGGACGCGTGACCGACCGCGGTCCGTTCCCGCAGGGCCGGCCGGCACAGACAGGAGACGACGATGGAGCTGAACTACTGTCGGCACCTCTTCCAGGAACATACGCTGCGCAGCGTCACCGCGAACACCCGGGCCGCGGGCCTCGCGGTCATGACGGTGCCGGCCGTGACGGTGCCGGTGCCGGCGGCGGGGCACCGCCTCACCGCGTTCCCGTGTCCCCGGCCGCCGGGGGGCACCGCAGGCGGCGGAGGCAGGGGTCGTGAACGGGCCGGGGTTCGAGGCGGACACGGGCGTCGACGCACACGGCACCGTCGGGGCGGGCGATGACCGGGTTGAGGTCGGTCTCGACGAGTTCGGGAACATCGGTCGCGAGCCGGGAGAGCCGTGCGAGCACGGAGCGCACGGCGTCGAGATCGACCGCCGGCGTGGCACCTCGACCGGTGAGCAGCGGCGCCGAGCGCAGTTCGGTGACCATCCGCGAGAGGTCGCGCTCGGTGAGCGGGGCCAGCCGGACCGTCCGGTCGGCCAGTACCTCGGCCGCGGTGCCACCGGCGCCGAGGAGGACGAGGGGCCCGAAGACGCGGTCCTGGGCGACACCGGCCAGCAGTTCGACACCGGGAGCGGCCATCGGCTGCACCACCGCCCCCATCAGCTTCGGGCCGACGGAGCGGACGAAGTCCCGGTAGACCGCCCGGACCGCCGCCTCTCCGGCGAGACCGCTCCGGCCGCGCTCGCCGACCGACCGGTCACCGACGGCGCCGACCTCACGGCGGCGGACCTCGACCGGGTCGACAGCGCGCTCACCGGCTGCGCCCTGGCGATCGCCGAGACCGGCACCATCGTGCTGGACGCGGGGGCCGCCCAGGGCCGGCGCGTACTCACCCTCGTACCGGGCCACCACGTCTGCGCGGTACGCGCCGACCAGGTGGTCGCCTCGCTGCCGCGCGCACTGCCCCGGCTCGACCCCACCCGCCCGCGGACCTGGATCTCGGGTCCGTCCGCGACCAGGGACATCGAGCCCGACCGGGTGGAGGGCGTGCACGGCCCGCGCCGGCCGGACGTCGTCCTGGTGGAGGACCGGACCGGCTGACGGCGGGGCGGGCGCGTGGGAACGCCGGGCCGGAACGGGAGCGGTCCTCCCCGGTCCTCCCAGGCACCCCCGGGCGTCCGCCTCCGGCCCGCCGTTCCCCGGTCCGGCGGGCTCCGGGCTGGCGGTGGCCCTCGGTCAGCGGGCCGCCGCCAGCCAGTCCCGGTAGTGGGTGGGGGCCAGCCGGGCGCCGGGGCCCGGTGTGAGGACGTCGCCGGGGACGGCGGCGAACAGGCCCGCCCGGTCGTCGACCAGGACGGGGCGGCGGTCGCCGCGGGCGGCCAGGGTGAGGCGACCGATCTCGTCGAGCGTGAACCGGTCGGGGCCGGCGACGTCCAGGCTGCCGCCGAGCGGCGCCCCGGTGGCCACGTCGGCGAGCGCGGTGACGACGTCGGCGCTCGCGATCGGCTGGATCGGCGTCGCGGGCAGGCGCACGGCGTCCTCGTCCGAGGTCCAGGACATCGTCGGTTCCATGAACTCGAAGAACTGGGTGGCGCGCACGATCGACCAGGGCGTCGCGCCGCCGCGCAGCAGCTCCTCCTGGAGCGTCTTGGCGCGGTAGTAGGCGAGGTCGGGGACCAGGTCGACGCCGACGATCGAGAGCGCGACCTGGTGGCGCACTCCGGCCCGCTCGCCTGCGGCCAGCAGGTTGCCGACCGTGGTGCGGAAGAACGCGATCGACTGCTCGTCGAAGGTGGGCGAGTTGGTGACGTTGACGGCTGCCTCCGCACCGGCGAGCGCCCCGTCGAGACCGGATCCGGTCAGCAGGTCGACGCCGGAGGAGAGCGAGGCGGTCGTCACCTCGTGGCCCCGGGCGGTGAGCTCGGCGGCGAGCTGGGATCCGATCAGGCCGGTACCGATGACAGTGATCTTCATGAGAGTGCCTTCCTTCGCCGGCCGGGCGCGAACACCCGACCCAAACTCGGACAAGTTCTATCCGAGATACTACTCGGATATCCTTTGTCCGAGTCAAATGGAGGCGCAATGAAGCTGTCGGGTGGCGTCGAGTGGGCGCTGCACTGCTGCGTGGTGCTGACCGCGGCCGCGGAGCCGGTGCCGGCCGCCCGACTGGCCGCGCTGCACGACGTGTCGCCCAGCTACCTGGCCAAACAGCTCCAGGCCCTGTCCCGCGCGGGTCTGGTGCACTCGGTGCAGGGCAAGACCGGCGGCTACGTCCTCACCCGGGAACCCGCCGGGATATCCGTACTGGACGTGGTGCAGGCCGTCGACGGGGCGGACCCCGCCTTCGTCTGCACCGAGATCCGCCAACGCGGCCCGCTGGGAACCCCGCCCGAGAAGTGCACCGGGCCGTGCCCCATCGCCCGGGTGATGGGCGCCGCCGACGCGGCCTGGCGCGCCTCACTGGCCGCCGTCACGATCGCCGACCTCGCCGCGACCGTGGCCGCCGGCAGCGGACCCGAAGCACTGCCCACCGTCGGCGCCTGGCTGGCACGCGACCCCGACTGATCCGGACGACGGGCCGGTGACCGGGCCGGTCCGGGGTCGCCGGAACGTCGGGTCGTCGGCACGCCCGGCCACCGGTGTGCGGCCGTCACGGCGGCCGGCGGGGTGGGTGCGCGAGCTCGCGGCCCGGCAGCCGGAGGCCGGGCACCACGCGGTGCTGGAGCGGGCCGCCGACGCGCTCGAGCAGGCCGCGGGGCGGGAGGTCGTCCCGGGCGGCGACGGGCAGCTGGACGAGGAGCTGGCGTACGACCTCGGCGCCGGCGTCGACACCGGCGGCGTGCTCGCCGACGGACTGCCGCAGCTGTGGGCGGGCGAGCGGATCGCGCTGGTCGCGGTCTGCGCGCTAGCCGCGGCGATGCCCCGCACGGTGGCTCGGCGACCTCGGCCGCGAGCTGCCCGCCCTGGTCGCGACGATGGCCGCCGCCACCGGGGCCGGCCGGGCCGCCCGCTGCGGCGACAGGTGACACAGCCCCGCTCGGCTACGGCCGCGCCTCTTCGCCGTCCGGGCGCGGCGGGTGGAGCCAGCGGGCCGGGACGGTCATCGGGGTGGAGGTCATGAGCTCGACCGCGGTGCCGGTCAGGTCGGTCAGGTTGCCGGTCACCGCGTAGCCGACGCCGGGCGGCAGGCCGAGCTCCACGGCCCGGTCGTCGGTCAGCTCCACCCGGACCCGGGAGTGCGGGGCGACCAGGAACCCCGGCGACCATGTGCTCGCCGTCCGGCTCCGGGAGGTCGGTGACGGTCAGCTCGAACGTCGCCGGCGCGGATCCAGCACCGCCAGTGCAGCAGGACGCTGTCCGGGTCGGCGGTCCGGCGGGTACCGGTCGTACGGGAGCCGGGCCGGGACGCGCACCAGGTGGGTCTCCCCGACCCGCGCCCGCGCCGCCCGCACCCCGATCGCCTCCTGGCCCGCTCTTCCACCTGGACGCACTGCCGGCGTTCGCCGGGTTCGTCCGGCCGGTCACCCACGTGAGGCGCCGGACGTCGGCCGCCTCGGTCAGCCGCAGCGTGGTCGTGCGCAGCGACCTGATCGACCGGATCGCCCTGCCCCGCCAGCAGCAGCCACGCCGGCTGCCGGGGGCCGGGCCAGCGGGCCGGGCCGCCCCGACGCGGGGGCAGCCCCGGGTCGGGCTGAGCGCGGGTCGGTGGGTGGGGCGATGGGTTGCACCGGCGGCCGCGATGCGCTCGATGTCGAGCTGGTCGGCCCGGCCGGTCAGGGGGAGGGCGTAGAACGCCGCCCCTCCGCGGACGTGGTCCTGGTCGGCCGTCGGCATGAGGGCCCGAGGTGCGGGCAGGGTTCGTCGGAGGCGGGCTTGGGGGCGCCCGCCGCGTCGAGCGGGCGCCCTCGGTTCGGTTCCTGGCGTCGTCAGGAGGTGGGACCGGGGTCCGGTCGGTGGATCGCCTCGGGATTTCCGACGGTCAGGACCATGTCCTGGCCGTCCCGCCATGCTCTGAGTGAGTCCCCCGCCCTGCTTCCGACTTCGGCCGAGGCACCCGCACCCTCTATTCTCACCGCCATGGCCTTCTCGGAGCATCCGACGGCCACGAACGGGAACGGCGGAATTTGCGTGGACGCCTGGGTGTATTCTCCGGCGAGAACGTTGCCGGGAAATCCTTGGTGAGCATCCGAGTGGACGCTGCCGGAAGGACGCTGCGATCCGACAGAGCCGCGAGCCGTGGGCGTCTCCCCGGCGGGTCGGGCCGTCAGGAACGAGACCTCGCAGATGTCGTTCCTGACGGCGAGGACCACGTCGGCCCCCTCCACTTCCGCGATGCCCAGGATCTTGGCGGTGCCCTTGGCGGGAGGTGCGTCGACACTGCCCTGGAGGGGCTGGCCCGCCGGAACGGCGGCCAGCCCCTCCAGGGCCCATGAGGCGTCTTCTCGGGGGGATGCCGCCCCGTCACCGGTGCATGCCGTCGCCAGGACCGCGGCGGCCAGGAGAACCGCCGCGCCCGCGGACCGGAAAGGGCGCCTCATATGAATTCCTCTAATTCGAGCAGGAGTTGTAGCAGAAGCCTACCGGGTGCTGCGCGCTGCCGTCGCCGACCCAGTGGCCGGTGACGGCACGGCTGTAGATGTCGTAGTAGAAGAGGTCGTACAGCGGATATGCCTCCAGATGACCGGACTTGCCGTCCGGAACGGTGTACGACCCGGCCTCGGTGCGCGTGGCGGTGTCACGCCGCAAGCTCCACCTACTCGGAGCCCAGCACACCCAGCGCACCCTCGCCGCGGCTGGGGTGGCCCGATGAACGTCCTTCTCACCGCTGCACTGCAGAGTTCCTCGGCGGCCTGGGCGCCGCCCTCACCTTCGAGGCCGGCACCGCCACCTACTGAGCGCTGCGTGCCCGGCTCAAGCGGTAGTCGCCCCCCGGGCCCGGCGCGGTCGCGCGCCGGGCCCGGGTTGCCGCACCTCGGCCTCCGGGCCCGGCAGCGGGCCCAGAGGGAGAACCCTGCTCGTGCTGCCCGGCTAAAGCTTGTTCCGGAAGGTCCGGGACTGGGCATTTCTCCGGTATGGGTGGGGTGCTCCGGGCTGAGCCGGTCTGGGTGGAGACGTTCACAGGGCTGCGGATGCGGCAGTTCGAGGGCCTGGTGCGGGTGGTGCGTGAGCGCGGTGGCAACGGGCCGGGCGGCGGCAGGCCGTGGTGCCTGCCGCTGCCCGACCGGGTCCTGCTGGTCGCCGTGTACTACCGGACCAACCTCACGATGCGGCAGTTGGCTCCGCTGTTCGGGATCTCGACGGCCACGGTCTGCCGCGTCGTCCAGCGTCTCGGCCCGCTTCTGGCCCTTGATGCCGCTCCACGCCCGGCCCCGGGCGTGGAGCGGCTGTGGATCGTCGACGGCACCCTGATCCCCGTGCGCGACCGGAACATCGCCGCCTCCAGCCGCAACTACCGCTTCTCCGCGAACGTGCAGGTCGTCATCGACGCCGACACCCGCCTCGTGGTCGCCACCGCCCGCCCCGTACCGGGCAACAAGGCCGACGCCCACGCCTGGCGCGCCTCCGACCTGCCCGCCACCTGCTCCGGCACCACCGTCCTCGCCGACGGCGCCTACATCAACACCGGCCCGCCCCACCGCAGACGCGCCGGCCGCCCCCTCCTGCGCGCCCAGGCGGAGGACAACGCCGAACACCGACGCGTACGCGCCCGCGTCGAGCACACCTTCGCCCGCATGAAGAACTACAAGATCCTCCGCGACTGCCGACAGAAGGGCGACGGCCTGCACCACGCCGTGCAGGCCGTCGCCCACATGCACAACCTCGCCCAAACCTCGTGAACCAGCAGGTCAGAGCGCACACTGACCTGCCCACACCCACACTTCTGCAACAAGCTTTAGGACTTCTTGCCCGGGGCGGACAGGTTGTGCCATGCGTGTCTGCACATGTCCTTACAGTACGTCTGCCTGCGTCGGGTGTCGGCGACGGAAAAGACCGAGACGAGAACACGGAACGCGGTGAGGTGCTCCTCGGCGGGGAGGGCCGCGAAGCCGTAGCGAGGAGGATCCATGCAGATCATCACGCAAGCGTTGGCGGTGGGCTTCACACCGGAGCGAGCCACTCCCGCAGACCCGTCGGCAGCCGTGATGTGCGCCTGCATCGCACAGCCGGCCACTTCCCGCAGAACAGCCCTCCGTTCCACCTCGGAAAGGAGCGAGAACCAGGCAGCCCCGTCCTCCAATGTACGGAGTCCCTGGGCCACCTCGTTGACCACCCGCCCTGCGGAGTCCCTTGAGCCGTGCCAGTCCCCACCGCTGATCCCCGGCATCACCTCGTCCTCCCATCCCGCCGGCTGTCCTGTGGGTTTGGCTGCAGGGCTGGTGCGGGCAGGTCGAGAACTCGGGCGAGGGCGGCGATGACCGGCTCGGAGTGCTCGGGCATTTGCCGACGGACCCAGTCGGTCGCAAGCGTGAGGAAGGCGGTCAGGTCACGCTCGGCGCCGGCGAGCAGGTGGCGGAGCTCGGTCACGGGCAGCTCGATCACCGGACTGCCTGTCTGCTCGGCGTTGACGGTGAGCCGGACAGTGTCGCCGAAACGTTCTGCAGCCGGTGCCACGGGCTCGTGGCCGAACCCGAGCAGGCTGCCGGCATCGATGAACACATGCCAGTCGCGCCAGTCCTCCAGTCCGTCGCAGCAGCCGGGCAGGAAGGTGACCCCCGTGGAGTGGTCGGTGACTCGCAGGCCACCGGCCGCGTAGAGATGGTCGAAGGTCAGCAGCCCGTGCAGGAAGGACTCGAGCGGGTCGGTCAGCCGCGGCGGGCGGTCCCCGTCGGGCTCGATGTCGTTGCAGTCGACGATGCGCATCATCGCCGTTCCGACCTCGGCGGGTGAGAGTTCGCCGTTCAGGGGCAGGAAGGCGAACGGCTCGGTCCCGGCGACAGGCCAGAGGCCGAAGCCCTCGGGGGTGTTGAGCTCCAGGACAGGCTGCATCACGATCACCTGGCGCAGTGTTCCGCACTCTTGCCCGTATCGCCTCTCGATTACGCCGAGCCTCTCGCCTCCCCCGACACCCGAACCGGAGGAGAAACCGAGCACCCTCGGTCGTACTGGCATGAGCAGGCGCTCCAGCGGCAGGCCGTCGTTCTCCCCGCGCCCGCGGGGGTCAGCCGTCGACGTGACCGTCACGGCCACGCGGTGCAACGTCCTCCCCGCATGGGCGGGGGTCCGCCGATCTGGCTCAAGCACCACCGCGCGGTCGCCACGAGGCGACAGGCTCGCTGTCCGCTATCACCGACCGTGCTGGTCGCCGTGATTACTGACTTCGGCTTGTCAGGGTGAGGTTGGAGTGTCGAGGGTCAGGCCGGTGCCGGCTATGAAGCCGTCGAGGGTATCGGGCCGGTACTGCAGGCGT
>NZ_LGDO01000064.1:0-21533 GCF_001279805.1 Streptomyces sp. XY431 | reverse complement strand
GCCCCCGCCCCCGCCGCCGGCCACCCTCGCCGCGCCCGCGCCGCGGACCCGTCCGCGCTTCCCGGCCGATGTCGCCGCCGAGCTGAAGGCGGCCGGCTGGCACCCCGGGCGCTGGCAGATCCGCCAGGCCGAGGAGTGGGCCGACACCCTGGCCGGCCACGGCGGCCCGACCGGCGTCCCGCACGCGGTGTTCCCGGCGGCGGTAGAGGCCTGGGCCGAGTTCGGCGGCCTCGCCTTCGACCTGGTCGGCCCCGGACGGCAGCTGGCCCGCACCCCGTTCCTGGTCGACCCGCTGTGCGGCCTGCACCAGCCCCGCACCCTGGCCGACCTGGGCCGCGCCTTGGACACCCGGGTCGCCCCGCTGGGCGAGGAGGCGTACGGGCAGGCGCTGCTGGCGATCGACGAGGAGGGCCGGGTCTTCAGCCTGGACCACACCGGCGAGTGGTTCCTCGGCGACAGCGTCGACCGGGCGATCTCCACCCTGGTCCTGGGCACCGCCCCGGTACGGCTGCGCACCGCCGAGGACGCCGGCTGAGCCGGGCCGATCGCGAGGGCGGGTCCGAACGACCGGCCCTGGAGACCGGGCTGGAGACCAGCCATGGAGACCGGGTTGGAGACCGGCCATGGACCAGGCCCTGGACCGGGCGCCGGACCGGGCGCTAGACCAGGCGGTCCTGGCGGACCGCCAGCCGGGACGGCAGGACCGCCTCCACCCGGAAGCCGCCGTCCCGCTCCGGCCCCGCCGAGAAGGTGCCCCCGAGCGCGACCACCCGCTCGCGCATCCCGACCAGCCCGTTGCCGCCGCTGGGCAGCGCGGCCGCGGCCCGCTCGCCGCCCGGGCAGGCGTTCACCACACTGACCCGCACGCCGTTCGGCGCGTACGCGAGCAGCACCGACACCTGGGCCCCGCCCGCGTGCTTGTGCGCGTTGGTCAGCCCCTCCTGCACCACCCGGTAGGCGGTCTGCTCGGCCTCGCCGGTGAACTCCTGCCGGCTGCCGCTGACCGTCAGGGTGACGGCCATGCCGGCCGCCCGGGACTGGTCCACCAGCCGCGGCAGCGCGGTCAGCGAGTCCGGCTCGACCGCGCTCTCCTCGGACATCCGCAGCACGCCGAGGATCTCCCGCAGCTCGTTCAGCGCCTGCCGGCCGACCTCGCCCATCAGCTTGGCGCTCTGCGCCGCCCGCTCCGGGTCCTTGGCCACGATCCGCTCCAGCGCCCCGGCGTGCACCACCATCAGCGAGACCCGGTGCGCGACCACGTCGTGCATCTCCCGGGCGATCCGGGTGCGCTCCTCCAGCCGGGCCCGGCGGGCGCGCTCCCTGGCCTGCTCGGCCAGCAGGTCCAGCTCGGTCTCCAGGCCGTGCGCACGGTCCTTCAGCGACTCGATCAGCCGCCGCCGCGCCCCGACGTAGAGACCGGTCACCACCGGGGCCACGGTCGCGCCGGCGGCCACCAGGAGCGCCAGCACCAGCTGGCCCCAGAACGGCGGCTGCTCGATCGTCGGATCGCCGGGGTCGACCATCGAGAGCAGGATCACCCCGGCGGTCTCGGCGTAGGCGAGCGCGGAGAGCGCCACCACCCGCCGCCGGCGCGAGGGCCACTCCCAGGTCGCGGCCAGCGTGTACAGCGCCACCAGCAGCAGCACCATGCCGGGCACCCCGGGCATCACGATCAGCGCCACCACCACCGGCACGGCGGGCCAGCGCCGGCGGACCACCAGGCTGGCGCCGACCAGCGCGCCGAACAGCGCGATCCCGAGCTCGGCCACCAGTCCGAGGTGGATCCGGCCGCCGATGTACGTGACCGAGCTGGCGGCGCACTCCAGCGCCGCCACGGCGGCGAGTCCGGCGTCCAGGAGGGCGCTGCGCCGCCTCGGCCACCACAAGAACGACGACCTGCCCCGCGCGCGCTCCCCAGGCGACTTGCTCATGCCCCACAGACTACGGCGCGCCCCTGCCGCGGCCCCACCGGGTCGCGGCCGGACACGCCCGGCGGCGGCCCCCCGACGCCTCCCCCGGCTCCTCCCCCGGCTCCTCCCCCGACCGCTCCCGGACCGCTCCCGGACCGCCCTCCGGCGACCCCCGGCCCGGCCGCTAGTGGTCCAGACCACATACGGTCCCGGGGCATGGCTGTCCGCCATCCGGCCACTTCGCGGACACCGCACCTCCCGACACCTATGCTGGTCGCGTCGGACAGCGCGGTCCGCACGCGTCACACCCGCCACACGCGGGACGGCCCTGTGACGATGAGCCGTTGCCGAACACCCCACCACCCCGAGGGAGCCAGCCGTGACCGCTCCGGTCCCCAGCCCGGCGGACAGCCCGACCCCCGTCGACGCCGACAACGCCGCGCTGCGCGCGGACATCCGTCGCCTCGGCGACCTGCTCGGCGAAACCCTGGTCCGCCAGGAAGGCCCCCAGCTGCTCGGCCTGGTCGAACAGGTCCGACTGCTCAGCCGCACCAACGGCGAGGCCACTGCCGAACTGCTCTCCGACATCGACCTGGAGACCGCCGCCAAGCTGGTCCGGGCCTTCTCCACCTACTTCCACCTCGCCAACGTCACCGAGCAGGTGCACCGCGGCCGCGAGTTCGCCACCCGCCGCGCCCGCGAGGGCTCGCTGCTCGCGCAGACCGCCGACCAGCTGGCCGAGGCCGACCCCAAGCACCTCCGGGACACCCTGGCCCACCTCGCCGTCCGCCCGGTCTTCACCGCGCACCCGACCGAGGCCGCCCGCCGCAGCGTCCTCAACAAGCTCCGCCGGATCGGCGAGCTGCTCGACCGCATCCACCGCGAGGAACTCGCCGCCGGCCTCTCCCACGCCGACCCGGCCCGCACCTCCTCCGCCCGCCGCCAGGCCGACCGCCGCCTCGCCGAGGTGATCGACCTGCTGTGGCAGACCGACGAGCTGCGCATCGCCCGCCCCGAGCCCACCGACGAGGCCCGCAACGCCGTCTACTACCTGGACGAGCTCTACCGCGACGCCGTCCCGCAGGTCCTGGAGGAGCTCCAGGAGGAGCTCGCCCGGGTCGGCCTGGAGCTGCCCGAGGGCGTCCGCCCGCTGACCTTCGGCACCTGGATCGGCGGCGACCGCGACGGCAACCCCAACGTCACCCCGCAGGTCACCTGGGACGTCCTCAACCTCCAGCACGAGTACGGCATCAAGGACGCCCTCGCCGCCATCGACGACCTGCGCGGCACCCTCTCCACCTCGGAGCGGCTGGCCGGCGCCTCCCCCGAGCTGCTCTCCTCGCTCAACGCCGACCTCGCGCTGCTGCCCGAGCTGAGCCCCCGCTACAAGCGGATGAACGCCGAGGAGCCGTACCGGCTCAAGGCCACCTGCATCCGGCTCAAGCTGGAGAACACCCGCGAGCGGCTGGCCGGCGGCACCCCGCACGTCGCGGGCCGCGACTACCTCGGCACCCGCGAACTGGTCGCCGACCTGCGGCTGATCCAGGACTCGCTGCGCGCCCACCGCGGCGGGCTGATCGCCGACGGCCGGCTCGCCCGCGCCATCCGCACCGTCGAGGCGTTCGGCCTGCAGCTCGCCACCATGGACGTCCGCGAGCACGCCGAGGCCCACCACCACGCGCTCGGCCAGCTCTTCGACCGGCTCGGCGAGGAGGCCTGGCGCTACGCCGACATGCCGCGCGAGTACCGCCAGCGGCTGCTCGCCAAGGAGCTGCGCTCGCGCCGCCCGCTCGCCCCCACCCCGGCCCCGCTGGACCCCGCCGGCGCCAAGACCCTCGGTGTCTTCACCACCATCCGCGAGGGCTTCGACCGGTTCGGCGACGAGATCGTCGAGTCCTACATCATCTCGATGTGCCAGGGCGCCGACGACGTCTTCGCCGCCACCGTGCTGGCCCGCGAGGCCGGCCTGATCGACCTGCACGCCGGGATCGCCAAGATCGGCATCGTGCCGCTGCTGGAGACCACCGACGAGCTCCAGCAGGCCGACCGGATCCTCGACGAGATGCTGTCCGACCCCTCCTACCGGCTGCTCGTCTCGCTGCGCGGCGACGTCCAGGAGGTCATGCTCGGCTACTCCGACTCCTCCAAGTTCGGCGGCATCACCACCTCCCAGTGGGAGATCCACCGCGCCCAGCGCCGGCTGCGCGACGTCGCCCACCGGTACGGCATCCGGCTGCGGCTCTTCCACGGCCGGGGCGGCACCGTCGGCCGCGGCGGCGGCCCCTCGCACGAGGCCATCCTGGCCCAGCCCTGGGGCACCCTGGAGGGCGAGATCAAGGTGACCGAGCAGGGCGAGGTCATCTCCGACAAGTACCTGCTGCCCTCGCTGGCCCGGGAGAACCTCGAACTCACCATCTCCGCCACGCTGGCCGCCTCCGCGCTGCACACCGCCCCGCGCCAGGCCCCCGAGGAGCTGGCCCGCTGGGACGCCGCCATGGACCGGGTCTCCGAGGCCGCGCACACCTCCTACCGGGCCCTGGTCGAGCAGGAGGACCTGCCGAAGTACTTCTTCGCCGCCACCCCGGTCGACCAGCTCGCCTCGCTGCACCTGGGCTCCCGCCCGTCCCGCCGCCCCGACTCGGGCGCCGGCCTGGACGGCCTGCGGGCCATCCCGTGGGTGTTCGGCTGGACCCAGTCCCGCCAGATCGTCCCCGGCTGGTACGGCGTCGGCGCCGGCCTGGCCGCCGCCCGCGAGGCGGGCCTGGGCGACGTGCTGGACGAGATGTACGGCCAGTGGCACTTCTTCCGCAACTTCCTCTCCAACGTCGCCATGACGCTGGCCAAGACGGACCTGCGGATCGCCCGCCACTACGTCGAGCAGCTGGTGCCCGCCGAGCTGCAGCACGTCTTCGACCAGATCCAGGCCGAGCACGACCTCACCCTGCGCGAGGTGCTGCGGCTGACCGGGGAGAACGAGCTGCTGGAGCACAACCCGGTGCTCAAGCAGACCTTCGCGGTCCGCGACGCCTACCTCGACCCGATCTCCTACCTCCAGGTCGCGCTGCTGCGCCGGCAGCGCGAGGAGGTCGCCACCGGCCGCACGGAGGACCCGCTGCGGGCCCGCGCCCTGCTGCTGACCGTCAACGGCATCGCCGCCGGTCTGCGCAACACCGGCTGACCGGTCCCCCGGGACACCACAGGGCCCCGCGGCGCGTGTGCACGCGCCGCGGGGCCCTCCCCCGATCCGGACCGCCCCGCGCGACCGCGAGTCAGTCCGGCCGTACCTCCAGGACCTCCGGTCCGTACCGGGCGACGATCTCGGCGCGGGCCGTCAGCGCCTGCGGCGAGTACACCTGCACCCCGGCACCGTCCTCGGAGATCACCACCTCCTCGACGGTCACCCCGCGCGCCGTCCAGTAGCCGGCGTCGTCGAGGATCCGCTGCCGCAGCTCCTGGAAGTGCCGCAGTGAGCCGGGCACGTCGACGAACCGGAACGTCGCCCCGGGGGCGGACACCTCACGGAGAACGGCCTGGTCCAGGCCGCTGCCCGCCACCCGCTGCACGAACACCTCGTTCGTCAGGAAGTCGGAGCAGACCCCGAAGTACTGGTCGGGGAACTGCAGTGCGCCGAGCCTGCGGACCTGCACGGACGCTTCGAGCAGCCCGTGCCCCGACGGCGAACCGCTGCCCGGGACCGGAACCGACGAGGACGGCACCGGAGCCGACGAGGACGGCACCGGAGCCGACGAGGACGGCACCGGAAGACCCGACGAGGGCTTACCGGTCGTGCTGGGGACGAACGGCGTCCCCTCCCGGGCCGGGTCGATCCGGGTGCTCGCCGCCGCCGTCCACGGCGGCAGTCGCCGGGTGGCAGGCCCGCCGACGCAGGGGCCGATCGTCCCGAACATCGCCTCGGCCGGCGTCGACGACGAGGAGGACGGCGAGCGGCCGGGGGTCCACGGAACTCCCCGCGCACCGTCCGACGGGCTCGGCGAGACCAGGCCCACCCCGCCGAGCGCCGTCGTGCCGTCGGCCTGACCGGATCCGCCGAGCTGGGTCACCAGACCCGCCCCGAGCACCAGCACCACCGCCGCCGACCCCGACCGCACCACCCTCCGCCGCCGCGCCCGGCGCCGGCCGGCCTCCCGCAGTCCCGCCGGCGGCGGACCGCCGCCCACCTCCCCCGCCCGCACCGCCAGCCGGACAACCAGCTCCTGCTCGAACCGGCCCGGCTCGGTGCCGTCCCCGAACGGGTCCCGGCGCCCGTCCGTCTCCCTGCCCCTGTCCTCAGCGGTCATGACCCACCATCTCCCTCACCGGTGCCAGCTCCTTCCGGAGCGTCCTCATCGCCCGTGCCAGATGCGTCTTGGCCGTCGCCGGGGAGCAGCCGAGTTCCTCGGCCACCTGGGCCACCGACAGGTCGGCGTAGTACCGGAGCACCACCGCCGCGCGCTGACGGGGCGGCAGCGCGCGCAGCGCGGCCTCCAGTTCCTCGTCCTGCGGGTCCACCGCGGCCGCCGGGGCGTCCGGCAGCAGGGGTGTCAGCACCTCCCGGCGGGTCCGCCGCCACCGCGACACATGGGTACGGACCATCGTCCGGCGGACGTAGCCCTCGGCCGCCCCCGGGTCGCGGATCGCCCCGCGCCGCACGTACACCCGGGACAGGGCGTCGTGCAGCAGGTCCCGGGCGTCGTGGATGTCCCCGGTGATCAGAAACGCGCCGCGGAGCAGGGCCTGGTACCGCGCCGAGACGAACTCGTCGAACGCGTCCTGCCGGGTGCCCTCGGCAAGGCCCCCCGACCGCATCGATTCCCGCTTCATGCCAACAGGACGCACGGCGGGGCGGAAACGGGTGACACGCCCCGCAGAAAAAGCCGGAGGGGCCAAGCCGGAGGGGCCGGGGCCCGGTCGTCCCGGTTCCCGGCCCCTCGGGACCACGTCTCACTGCCGGCCTCTCACTCCCCGGCCTCTCACTCCCCGGCGTCGCCCGCGCGGTGGCGCCGGACCCACAGGGCCGCACCACCGGCCGCCACGACCAGGCCGCCGCCGACGGCCAGCAGGCCCGCGTCACCGCCGACCGGGCCGCCGAGCACGGGGCCGAGATCGAGGTCGAGGTCGAGCTGCGCCGAGACCGGCTCCGGGGACACCACACCCGGTCCGGGTTCGGACACCGGGTCGGCGTGGGCCGGTCCGGCCCCGCCCAGCAGCACCCCGGCAGCGCCGATCGCGCCCGCGGTGCCCAGCGCACCCGCCGTGCCCACCCGCCGTCCGAGCTTCCTCAGCCGTACCACCCGGATCCGCCGAAACCGCCGGACCGGCCGCAAACTCCGCATCGAGAACTCCCCAGACCCCGTTCGCGTACTGTCCCGACGCTATCCGATCCGTCCCGACTTCTCACACCTGTTCAGGTTTGGACGGCCAGAAGTTGCACGACCGTTGTGCGGCCGGACCGCCGCCCGCCCCCCGGCGAGCGGACCCCTGACACCGGATCAGGAGTTGTACGTCGACTGGGCCCGCTCCAGCCCCTCCGTGAGCAGGGCCTCCACGGCGTCCGCCGAGCGGTCCACGAACCAGTCCAGCTCCTTGCGCTCGGTGCTGGAGAAGTCCTTGAGCACGAAGTCGGCGACCTCCATCCGGCCCGGCGGCCGGCCGATCCCGCACCGCACCCGGTGGTAGTCGGGGCCGAGGGACTTGGTGATCGACTTCAGCCCGTTGTGGCCGTTGTCACCGCCGCCGGTCTTCAGCCGCAGGGCCGCGTAGTCGATGTCCAGCTCGTCGTGGACGGCGACCAGCGCGGAGGCCGGCACCTTGTAGAAGTCGCGCAGCGCGGTGACCGGGCCGCCCGAGAGGTTCATGAACGACATCGGCTTGGCCAGGACCACGCGCCGGCCCGCCAGCCGCCCCTCGGCGACCTGGGCCCGGCTCTTGTGGGCCTTGAACCTGGCGCCGATCCGCTCGGCCAGCAGGTCGACCACCATGAAGCCGATGTTGTGCCGGTTCCGGGCGTACTGCTCCCCGGGGTTGCCCAGGCCCACCACCAGCCAGGGGCCTTCGTACGATTCGTCGCTCATGCGCCCGTCCCGCTCCGCTCGGCGAGGGCATTCGCCCGCGCGCACCTCTCGACCGTCCGCTCGTTGCGCCCGCTCACCGGGCCACCGCTCCTCGTGGTCATGTTCACCGCCATCATCCCGGACACGCCGCTGCCCCGGCCGCTCCAGAGGAGCGGCCGGGGCAGCGGTATCAGGCTGGGTGCGAGGCTCAGGCCTCGGCGCCGGCCTCGGCGGCCTCGGCAGCCTCGGCGTCGGCGTCGGCCTGCGAGGCCTGGGCGCCGATGATCTGCAGGACGACGGTGCCGGGCTCGACGGCCAGCGTGGTGCCCTTGGGCAGCTCGATGTCACCGGCGGTGATCGAGGCACCGGCCTCCAGGCCCTCGACCGAGACCGTGACGGACTCGGGCAGGTGGGTGGCCTCGGCCTCGATCGGGAGGGCCTGCAGGACGTGCTCCAGCAGGTTGCCGCCCGGGGCCAGCTCGCCCTCGGTGTGGACCGGGATCTCGACGGTGACCTTCTCGCCGCGCTTGACCAGCAGCAGGTCGACGTGCTCGATGGTGCGCTTGATGGCCTCGCGCTGGACGGCCTTCGGCAGCACGTACTCGTCCTTGCCCTCGATCGGCACGACCAGCAGGGCGTTCGGGGTCTTCAGGGCCATCATCAGGTCGTGGCTGGGCAGGTTCAGGTGAACCGGCGCGTGGCCGTGACCGTAGACGACACCGGGGACGAAGCCGGCGCGGCGGGCGCGACGGGCGGCACCCTTGCCGAACTCGTTGCGGGACTCGGCGGCAAGGCGGATCTCGGACACGACTGCACTCCTCGTGAAAGCTGGCGCGGGGGTGCAGGCAACGCGAAAAACCGCCGGGACCACACCCTCATAACGGGGGTCACTCGGCGGCGCAACGACTCTGCCGGAAGCCCGGATTACCGGAGCCGGCAGCGCGTCGATCACGGATCGAGCACCCGCGAAGCGGGCGCACGGCATCCCTCGCCGAGCAGTTTCACGAGTCTAACCGCTACCTCGGCCTCTCGCGAAATCGGCGGCGCCCCCGGCCCCGAAGGGACCGGGGGCGCCGCCCTGGGGCCTGGAATCAGTGCACGCCCTCGAAGAGGCTGGTGACCGAGCCCTCCTCGAACACCTCGCGGATCGCGGCCGCGATGGACGGGGCGATCGACAGCGTGGTGATCTTGTCCAGCTGCAGCGAGGCCGGGGTCGGCAGGGTGTTGGTGAACACGAACTCGCTGACCCGGGAGTTCTTCAGCCGGTCCGCGGCCGGGCCGGAGAGCACCCCGTGGGTGGCGGCGACCAGGACGTCCGCGGCGCCGTTCTCGAACAGCGCGTCGGCGGCGGCACAGATCGTGCCGGCGGTGTCGATCATGTCGTCCACCAGGACGCAGACCCGGTCCTGCACGTCACCGACGACCTCGGCCGACAGGATGGTGTTGGCCTGGGTGATGTCCCGGCGCTTGTGGATGATCGCCAGCGGGGCGTCCAGCCGGTCGCACCACTGGTCGGCCACCTTCACCCGGCCGGCGTCCGGCGAGACCACGGTGAGCTTGGCGCGGTCGACCCGCTCGCCCACGTAGTCGGCCAGCAGCGGCAGCGCGAACAGGTGGTCCACCGGGCCCTCGAAGAAGCCCTGGATCTGCGCGGTGTGCAGGTCCACGGCCATCAGCCGGTCGGCACCGGCCTGGCGCAGCAGGTCGGCGACCAGCCGGGCCGAGATGGGCTCGCGGCCCAGGTGCTTCTTGTCCTGACGGGCGTACCCGTAGAACGGCAGGATCGCGGTGATGCTCCGGGCGGAGGCCCGCTTCAGAGCGTCGATCATGATCAACTGCTCCATGATCCACTGGTTGATCGGAGCCGTGTGACTCTGCATCACGAAGCAGTCGGCGCCACGCGCCGACTCCAGGAAGCGGACGTAGATCTCACCATTGGCGAAGTCCAGGGCCTTGGTCGGAACCAGCTCGGTCCCCAGCGACGCGGCCACCTCCCTCGCCAGCTCCGGGTGGGCACGGCCGGAGAAGAGCTTCAGTTTCTTCTCGCCCGACGTCGTGATCCCGCTCACTGCCACCGTCTCCTCGCGTTGCTGACACCGGTCCCGTCCGCACCGAGGGCAGGCTTCCGCCAGCCGGCGAGTGGGGTCGGGGGAATGGTCGGTACGCCGGGACAGGGGCGGTAGGCCCTATGGCGCACGTATGACCCCAAGGTTACGCGCCCGCGCGCGAACCGTCCGCCCCGGGACCGTCCGCCGACCCACCGCCCCTCCGCTCAGGCCTCCGTCGGGGCTTCGGCGCCGGTCTCCGCCGCCGCGGCGGCGGCCTGCGCCGACGTGGTCCCGGGGCGCTTGCGCTCGACCCAGCCGGCGATGTTCCGCTGCTGCGCCCGGCTCACCCCGAGGCCGCCGGCCGGCACGTCGTTGGTGATCACCGAACCGGCCGCGGTGTAGGCGCCGTCGCCGATCGTCACCGGGGCGATGAACATGTTGTCGGAGCCGGTCCGGCAGTGCGCACCGATCACCGTGCGGTGCTTGTTGACGCCGTCGTAGTTGACGGTGACCGAGGCCGCGCCGACGTTGGTGCCCTCGCCGATGGTGGCGTCGCCGATGTAGGAGAGGTGCGGCACCTTGGCACCCTCGCCCAGCTCCGAGTTCTTCACCTCGACATAGGTACCGACCTTGGCCTTGCGGGCCAGCCGGGCGCCCGGGCGCAGGTAGGCGTAGGGGCCGGCGGTGGCGAGCTCGCCGACCTCGGCGCCGTCCGCGGTGGTGTTGCTCACACGGGCGCCGGAGCCGATCCGGGTGTCCTTGAGGGTGGAGTTCGGGCCCACCTCGCAGCCCTCGCCCAGGTGGGTCGCGCCCTGCAGCTGGGTGTTGGGCAGCACCACCGCGTCCGGCTCGTAGGAGACCTGGACGTCGAACCAGGTGGTCGCCGGGTCCACCACGGTCACCCCGGCCCGCATCGCCCGCTCCAGCAGCCGGTCGTTCAGCAGCCGGCGGGCGTGCGCCAGCTGCACCCGGTCGTTGATGCCGAGGATGTCCCGGTAGTCGGCGGCGACCACCGCGCCCACCCGGTGACCGGCCCGGCGCAGGATCTCCAGGGTGTCGGTCAGGTACTCCTCGCCCTGCGCGTTGTCCGTGGTGACCTCGGCGAGCGCGCCCACCAGCAGCTTGGCGTCGAAGGCGAAGACCCCGGAGTTGATCTCGTCGATCGCCCGCTGGGCGTCCGAGGCGTCCTTCTCCTCGACGATCGCGGCGACCGCGCCGTCCGCCTCGTCGCGCAGGATCCGGCCGTAGCCGAACGGCTCCGGCACCACGGCGGTGAGCACGGTGACGCCGTTGCCCTGCTCGGCGTGCGCCCCGGCCAGGGCGCGCAGCGTCCCGCCGGTCAGCAGCGGGGCGTCCCCGGTGGTGACGATCACGGTGCCGTCGAGCTCGATCCCGTCGGCCGCCAGCGCCTCCAGGGCGGTGCGCACGGCGTGGCCGGTGCCGTTCTGCTCGGCCTGCACCACGGCGCGGGCACCCGGGTGATGCGCCGCCAGGTGCTCGGCCACCTTCTCCCGCATGTGCCCGATCACCACGACCAGCTGCCCGGGCGTCAACTCCTCCGCAGCCGCCACCGCGTGGCCGACCAGCGACCGCCCGCACACCTCGTGCAGCACCTTCGGCAGACGGTTCGACTTCATCCTGGTCCCGCCACCGGCGGCGAGCACGACAACGGCGGCAGGCGAATTGGCACTCACGGGGGGAGGCTCCTCATTCGGTTACACGGGGAGGGCAGAGCAGCCGGGGACGGGACCCGCACGTCGGCGACCCGGCGGCTTCGAGGATAGTGCGCGGAGGATTTCCGGCCTCCCGGCCCCGGGAATCGTCACGGAGCCGCCACGAACCAGGCCGGGCCGACCGGCCCGCAGATGGCTCCCGGAGGAGGATTCGAACCCCCATAAGCTGGACCAAAACCAGCTGTCCTGCCCTTAGACGATCCGGGACCGGCGCGTCCGCTCCCGTCACCGGGGGGCGCGCTGCGCCAAGACTACGGGGTATGGGCCGTCACATCTACCTCCTCGCGGCTCTCCCCCCGGGGGCCCTCCCGCGCGCGGGAGGTCATCCATCCAGTCGGGTGAATTCACTCAAGCGCCGCACGGCGGCGTATTCCCTCGATGGCGGCGAACAACCTACGATTCCGTAGGTTACGCACACGTAGCCTCCGTCCTCTCCCCCTTCAAGGGACACCCATGACCATCCAGGCCGGCGAGGCGCACGCCGATTCCGCGCGCCCCCTCAATACCTCCGCCCCCGGACCCGACACCCCCGACCGCGCCGCCCCGGCCCCGGGCGCACCCGCCGCCGCGGGCGACCCGGCCGACGGCGCCGACCCGCAGCTGCTCTCCGCCACCCGCGGCGGGGAGCGGCAGGGCGCCGCCGAGCGGATCGCGCTGGGGCTGTTCATCGCCGTCCCCTTCGCCGCCCTGGTCGCCGCCGTCCCGGCGGCCTGGGGGTGGGGCCTCGGCTGGACCGATCTCGCGATCGCCACCGTCATGTACTTCCTCACCTGCCACGGCATCACCGTCGGCTACCACCGCTACTTCACCCACGGGGCCTTCAAGGCCAACCGGCCGGTGCGGCTCGCCCTCGCGGTGGCCGGCTCGCTGGCGATCGAGGGCCCGCTGGTGCGCTGGGTGGCGGACCACCGCAAGCACCACCGGTACAGCGACAAGGACGGCGACCCGCACTCGCCCTGGCGCTACGGCGAGACCGTCCCCGCCCTGCTCAAGGGCCTGTGGTGGGCGCACATGGGCTGGCTCTTCGACGAGGAGCAGACCCCGCAGCTCAAGTACGCGCCCGACCTGATCGACGACCCGGCCATAAGGCGGATCTCCCGGCTGTTCTGGCTCTGGACCACCGTGTCGATGCTGCTGCCGCCGCTGGTCGGCGGGCTGGTCACGTTCTCCTGGCAGGGGGCGCTGTCCGCCTTCTTCTGGGGTTCGCTGGTCCGGGTGGCGCTGCTGCACCACGTCACCTGGTCGATCAACTCGATCTGCCACGCGCTCGGCAGCCGGCCGTTCCGCTCCCGGGACCGCTCCGGGAACGTCTGGTGGCTGGCCGTGCTCTCCTGCGGCGAGTCCTGGCACAACCTGCACCACGCCGACCCCACCTCGGCCCGGCACGGCGTCCTGCGCGGACAGATCGACTCCTCGGCCCGGCTGATCCGCTGGTTCGAGCTGGCGGGCTGGGTCCGGGACGTCCGCTGGCCGGACGCGCAGCGGATCGCCGCCCGCCGCGCCGCATGAGGGCGCACCTGCAGCATGATGTAGGGGTGAACGGGAGCAGCGCAGACAGCACAGGCGGCCACCAAAGCACGCGGACGGACGCCGCGCCGGGCCCGGCGCAGGACCGTCCGCGTGCCACCGCCGGGGCGGACGGCGCTGCGTCGGCACCGCGCCGGCGGGGCGGCCGGGTGCGGATGACCGGCAAGCAGCGCCGGGAGCAGCTGCTGGAGATCGGCCGCACGGTGTTCGCCGAGCGCGGCTACGACGGCACCTCGGTGGAGGAGATCGCCGAGCGGGCCGGGGTGTCCAAGCCGGTGGTGTACGAGCACTTCGGCGGCAAGGAGGGGCTGTACGCCGTGGTCGTCGACCGCGAGATGCAGCTGCTGCTGGACATGGTGACGGGGGCGCTGACCGGGGGGCACTCGCGCGAGCTGCTGGAGCAGGCGGCGTTCGCGCTGATGGACTACATCGACACCTCGACGGACGGCTTCCGGATCCTGGTCCGGGACTCCCCGGTCGCCCAGTCGACGGGCACCTTCGCCTCCCTGATCAGCGACATCGCCACCCAGGTCGAGGACATCCTGGGCCTGGAGTTCAAGGCCCGGGGCTTCGACGCGCGGCTGGCCCCGATGTACTCGCAGATGCTGGTGGGCATGGTCGCGCTGACCGGCCAGTGGTGGCTGGAGGTCCGCAAGCCGGACAAGGCCGAGGTGGCCGCCCATCTGGTGAACCTGGCCTGGCACGGCCTGGAGGGGATGGAGCGGCACCCCAGGCTGGTCGGCGACCGCAAGGCCTGAGGCCCCGCCCCGGCGCCGTCCGGGGCCAGGCCCGCCGCACCCCGTTCCACCAGGACGGTCAGGCCCGCTTCACCCCGACGGCGAAGATCCGCCGGAACGGGAAGACCGTGCCGTGCGGCCCGGCCGGGTAGGCCGCGCGCAGCAGCGCCCCGTACTCGGCGAGGAACGCGGACCGGTCGGCCCCGTCGGTGAGCCGGGTGAGGACCGGGCGCAGGGCGGTGCCCTTGACCCACTCCAGCACCGGGTCAGGACCGGTGAGCAGGGTGCTGTAGGTGGTCTCCCAGACGTCGGCGGCGCAGCCGGCCCGGGTGAGCGCGTCCAGGTAGGCGCCGGGCTCGTGGACGCCGGCCCGGGTGGCGTCCGCCCCGAGCAGGTCGCGCCAGCGGGGGGACCGGCGCAGCTCGGCGAGGGCCAGGTGGCTGGGCGCGTCGAAGTTGCCGGGCACCTGGAAGGCGATCACCCCGCCGGCCCGGAGCGCCCCGGCCCAGCGCGGCAGCAGCCCGAGGTGCCCGGGAATCCACTGGAGCGTCGCGTTGGCGACGATCGCGTCGGGCGCCGCCCCGGCCGGGTCGTAGTCGCCCGCGTCGGCGAGCAGGTAGTCGGCGGTGGGTTCGCCCTCGCCGCGGGCGGCGGCGAGCATCTCGGCGGAGTTGTCGATCCCGGTGATCCCGGCCTCGGGCCAGCGTTCGCGCAGGACGGCGGTGGAGTTGCCGGGCCCGCACCCGATGTCCAGGACGGTGGCGGCCGGTTCGTGCGGGAGAGCGGGGACGCGGGCGAGCAGGTCGCGCAGCGGGCGGGTCCGTTCGTCGGCGAAGCGCAGGTACTGCTGCGGGTCCCAGACGGGGGAAGTCATGATCGGCCTCGCAAGTATCTCGACGTCAAGATATATCACCAGCTTTCAGGCTGGATTTCTCGATGTCAAGAGACTTCACATCGACACAACCCCCGATACACTGATCGCCATGGAGGACGAGGTCGATCGACTGGTCGCGGCATGGCGCAGAGAGCGCCCCGACCTCGACGTGGAACCGCTCGAAGTGCTCAGCCGGGTCAGCCGGCTCGCCCGCCACCTCGACCGCGCCCGCCGCACCGCCTTCGCCGAGCACGGGCTGGAGCCCTGGGAGTTCGACGTCCTGACCGCCCTGCGCCGGGCCGGCTCCCCGTACCAGCTCTCCCCCGGCCAGCTGCTCACCCAGACCCTGGTCACCTCCGGCACCATGACCAACCGGATCGACCGGCTCACCGGCAAGGGCCTGGTCAAGCGGCTGCCCGACCCCGACGACCGGCGCGGCGTCCTGGTCCGGCTCACCGACGACGGGCGCGACCGCGCCGACCAGGCACTCGCCGGGCTGCTCGCCCACGAGCGCGAGCTGCTCGCCCAGCTGACCTCCACCCAGCAGGGCGAGCTCGCCGGACTGCTCAGGCAGCTGGTCGCGCCCTTCGACAACATCCCCTGAGCGGCCCCGCCCCGGCCGGCAGCCCCACGACCCGCAGCCGTCCGGCCGGAGCCCGTCCGGTCAGAAGCCGTCCGGATAGGGCGTGCTGAGCGCCGGCACCGGGGCGGGCGCCGGCTCCGGCGTCCGGTAGCCCGGCAGCAGCTCGGCCAGCCGGCGGCGCACCTCGTCGTCGCTGTTCACCGCCGCCGCCCCGTACAGCCCGGTCAGCCCGCCGGCCAGGTCCTCCGGCCCGCCCGCGGTGTCCGCGACGGTGGCGTAGATCCGGGCGTGCTCGGTCGCCAGCCGCTCCTCGTCCTCCGAGAACAGCGCCTCGTTGAGCTTCTCCCCGGCCCGCAGCCCGGTGTAGCGGATCTCCACCTCGTCCCGGGCCAGCTGCACCTGCTCGGCGAAGTTGTGCACCAGGTCGACGATCCGCACCGGCTCGCCCATGTCCAGCACGAACACCTCGCCGCCGCGCGCCATCCGGCCGGACTCCAGCACCAGGCCGACCGCCTCCTCGATGGTCATGAAGAACCGGGTGACATCCGGGTGGGTGACGGTCACCGGCCCGCCGCTGCGCAGCTGTTCGGCCAGGACCGAGAGCAGCGAGCCGCGCGACCCCAGCACATTGCCGAACCGCACCGCGGAGAACACCCCGGTGCCCAGATTGCGGGCGTCCCTGGCGTTGGCCTGGACGATCAGCTCGGCCAGCCGCTTGCTGGCGCCGAGCACCGAGGTCGGGTCGGCCGCCTTGTCGGTGGAGATCAGTACGAACCGCTCGACGCCGGTGGCCAGCGCCGCCTCCACCAGGTGGTCGGTGCCGAGCACATTGGACTTCACCGCCTCACTGGGGTGGCGCTCCAGCAGCGGCAGGTGCTTGTGGGCGGCGGCGTGGAAGACCACCTCGGGCTTCAGGTCCCGGAAGATCTGCTGGATCCGCGGCCGGTCCCGGATGTCGGCGATCACCAGCGACTCGTCGGTGAGCAGCGCCTCGCCCCAGATCTCCAGCTGGAGCCGGTGCAGATTGGACTCGTCGTGGTCCAGCATGTACAGCGCGCTCGGGTTGAACGCGTGCACCTGGCGGCAGAGTTCACTGCCGATCGAGCCGCCCGCGCCGGTCACCAGCACCCGCCGGCCCTCGATCACGTCCCGGACGTCGGCGGAGACCACGTGCACCTCGTGCCGGCCGATCAGCCGGTTGACGTCCAGGCTGCGCATGTCCGAACCGACCACCTCGCGGCGCAGCGCGGCGAGGAAGGACGGCAGGTAGCGGACGGCCGCCCCGGCCGCCGCGGCGGCGGTGGCCAGCGCCCGGACCCGCTGCGGGGCGAGCCCGGGGATCGCCAGTGCCACCACCTGGGCGCGGTGCTCGACCGCGAGTGCGGTCAGATCGGCGAGCGTGCCGAGGACCGGCACGCCGTCCACCGACTGCCCGGCCTTGGCCGGGTCGTCGTCCAGCAGGCCGATCGGGTCGAGGCCGAACTCCGGGGCCCGGCCGAGGTCGCGCACCAGCGCGGTCCCGGCCGCCCCGGCGCCGACCACCAGGGTGCGCATCCCCGTCGGCAGCGCGGCGCGGCCGACGGCCGACGGACCGGGCGCGCCCTCCGGCGGCTCCGGGCGGGCGCCCGGGGCACCCACGGCAGCGTTCGCGTTCTTGTCGGCGGTCTCGTCGGCGCCCTGCGGCGTCGGGTGCGGGCGTGCGGAAGTACTGTGCGGCGACATCTGTCCTCCGGAGTTCCCTGACCTGACGGAGCCGAACCGGTGTGCTGGCGTGACGGACGGGCGGATCAGCCGGGGCCGGGAGAGGTGGTCGTGGCGACGGACGGCGGGGCAGCGGGAGCCGCGAGCTCGGACGGGCTGACGCCCGCCCGGCGGGCCACCGCGACGGCGGCCAGGGTGGAGTGCACCCCGAGCTTGCCGAGGACGTTCTGCATGTGCGTACGGACGGTGTGCGGGGAGAGGTAGAGCCGCTCGGCGACGGCCTGCCGGCCGAGGCCCGCGACCATGCAGCGCAGGATCTGCTTCTCCCGCGGGGTGAGCGTGTCGACCAGCCGTTCGCTCTCGGTGCGGTCCCGGCGGGCGGTGGTGAGTTCGCGGATCACGCCGGTCAGCAGCGCGGGCGGCAGATGGGTCTCGTCCCGCAGGACACCCCGGATCACCGCCAGCAGCCGGGCCAGCGAACTCTCCTTGGCCACCCAGCCGGTGGCGCCCGCGTGCAGGGCGCGGGCGGCCCGGTGCGGATCGTCGGCGGTGGCCAGGACGATCGCCCGCAGGCCGGGATGGTGGCGGCGGATCCGGGCCAGCAGGGTGATGCCGTCGGGGATCTGGCCGGCGGCCGGGACGGGCGCGGGGAGCGCCGGGGCGGCCACCGGGATCACCGGCGCCGTCGGATGCGGTTCCGCCGCGAGCGGGCCGGCCGGGTGGGCGGCCGGGCGACGGTCGGTCGGATGACGGACGACGGTCCCCGGCGGACCCGCGGCCCCGGGCGGGACGGCCGTCGCGGGCGGTCCGGGGGCCTGGGCCACCGGCGGCCGGCGGGGCGAGGGCACCGTCGCCGGCGGTCGGCGGCGGAGGGCGTCCGGCGGGTCGGCGGCAGGCTGGCGGGGCTTGCGGGCGGCCGTGGCCTCCGCCACCCCGAGGTCGGCGTCGACCAGGACCACGTCGAACACCCGCCCCTCGGCGGCGGCACGCTCCAGCGCCCGCTCCGCGGCGGCCGCGCTGCCCGCCGCGCCGACCTCGACATCGGGCTCGGCGGCGAGCGCCGCGGCCAGCGCCTCGGCGAAGATCCGGTGGTCGTCGACCACCAGGACGCGGATCCGCCCCATCGTCACTTCCCCCCTGCTCAGCTCCGGCCCGCGTCCGGGACGGCGCGCCGGTCCCGCCGCCGCCGTCCGGGCGCTCCTGCGCCGCTCACCTCCCGGGTGCCCGGAAGGGCCGAGGTGCCGACCCCCACCGGTACCGGAATCAGCGTACGGGGTGGGCGCGGGCTCGGTGGGGGTTTGGTGAAGTTTCGTCAGGAGGTGCGAAATTGGCGTGACTTGATGCCCCGATGCGGCCTCCTGGCGCGATGTCCCACCGGCTCCATCGACTCCGTCCGGCTCCAACCGCTGCGGGAGCACCGGAGCGCCGCCGAGAACGCCGGGAACGCCGGAGCGCCGCCCCCTCGCCGTACGGGAGGAAGCGGCGCTCCGGTCGTCCGCCGGGCCGGGGCAGGCCCCGGCCCGGGCCTCAGCCGGCGTTCTTCTCCAGGGTGAACTTCCAGGCGTCGGCCACGATGTCGTCCAGGTTCGGACGGCGCGGGGTCCAGCCGAGGGCCTCGTGGGCGCGCTCGGCCGAGGCCACCAGGACCGCCGGGTCGCCGGCGCGGCGGCCGGAGACCACCACCGGGATCTCCCGGCCGGTGACCCGCTTGACCGACTCGATCACCTCGTGGACCGAGAAGCCGCTGCCGTTGCCCAGGTTGCAGATCAGGTGCTCGCCCGGCCGGGCCGCGTCGAGCGCCAGCAGGTGCGCGTCGGCCAGGTCCGCGACGTGGATGTAGTCGCGGATGCAGGTGCCGTCCGGGGTCGGGTAGTCGTCGCCGTACACCGCGATGTGCTCGCGCTGCCCGAGCGCCGCCTGGAAGACCAGCGGGATCAGGTGCGACTCCGGGTCGTGCCGCTCGCCGTACACGCCGTAGGCGCCGGCCACGTTGAAGTAGCGCAGCGAGACGGCGGCCAGGCCGTGGGCGACGGCCTCGCTGGTGATCAGGTGGTCCACGGCCAGCTTGGTGGCGCCGTAGGTGTTGGTCGGCGCGGTGCGGGCGGTCTCGGCGATCGGCACCGACTCCGGCTCGCCGTAGGTGGCGGCGGTGGAGGAGAACACCAGCTTGCGGACGCCGGCCGCGCGCATCGCGGCGATCAGCTCCAGCGAGCCGGCCACGTTGTTGCGCCAGTACTTCTCCGGGTCCACGACCGACTCGCCGACCTGCGAGGAGGCCGCGAAGTGCAGCACACCGTCGAAGGAACCGTCCAGGACCTTGCCGGCCTCCTGGATCCGGCCCTCGACGAACTCGGCGCCGGCCGGCACGCCCTCCCGGAAACCGGTGGAGAGGTCGTCCAGGACGGTCACCTGGTGCCCCGCCTCCAGCAGGTGGGCGGCGACCACACTGCCGACATAGCCGGCGCCACCCGTGACCAGGTACTTACTCATGATGCGACCTCCAGCGGGCGATGGACCGCGGTCGGCGGACCATCGGGGACGTTCGTACGACTGGCGCCCATTCTCCCTGCCCACCGGGGGTGCTCGGACCACCCGAACGGCCGTCCGTCAACCACGCGCCATCCGGTCCAGCAGACCGGTGCGCGCCGCCACCGCCGCCGCCTCCAACCGGGTCCGCGCGCCGAGCTTCATCAGCACCCGCTGGACGTGCGTCCGGGCCGTGCTCGCCGCGATCCGCATCCCCGCCGCGATCGCCGCGGTGTCCTCGCCGTCCGCGATCCGCGCCAGCACCTGCACCTCGCGCCGGGTGAGCAGCCGCAGCAGCCGGACCGCCTCGTCGTCCGGCTCCGCCGCCGGCCTCAGCAACTGGTCGAACGCGCCCCGCAGCACCTCCACCGCGACCGCCGCCTCGCCGGCCCGGGCCCGCGCGATCGCCCGCTCGACCACTTCGATCCGCTCGTCGCTCGGCACGTACCCGGCCGCGCCGGACGCGAACGCGCCTGCCACACCCCGGAGTTCACCCACCGGACCGAGCACGATGACAGCCACCTCGGGCCGTTCCCTGCGGATCCTGCGCAAGCCGTCGAACGCCCCCGGATCGGCCGGCGCGGCCACCCCCAGCAGACACACCTCCGGACGCCGCCCCGCCACCAGATCGGCCGCCGACGCGGCCGGCGACCCCACCGCGAGCACCCGGTGCCCCCGCAACTGGAGCGCGGTGGCCAGCGCCTCGGCCAACAACCGGTGGTCGTCGACCACCACGAGGCGAACACCCATGAGACCCCTCCAGGTCGGCGTCCCGCCCGCAGCCCCGCCCGGCGGGCGCGGGCGGCCGGTGACGCACCATCACAGCGCATTCCGTACCCGACGTGCCAGACCGTCTCACCGCCACCACCGGGCGGACACAACGAAAAGGACCCCCGCCTAGATGGCGGGGGTCCTGACCGAGCCCCCATGCGGAATCGAACCGCAGACCTTCTCCTTACCATGGAGACGCTCTACCGACTGAGCTATAGGGGCCTGTTGCCTGTCCGGACTCCTTGGCTTCGCTTCCGCTCCGCCCTCTCGCTCGAACAAGGAAGACATTACACGGCAGGGGGGCGGAATGGGAAATCGGTCCCGGCGGTCCGGACGACCGGTCCGGACACCGCCGAGAGGTCGCTCCCACTGGTCTCCGGCAGCAGCCGCAGACACAGCAGCGCCACCACCCCGCACCCCGCCAGGTACCAGCCGACCGGCTCCGCGGTCCCGTACGTCGCGGTCAGCCTGGTCGCGATCAACGGCGTGGTCGCCCCGCCCACCACCCCGCCCAGGTTGTAGGTCAGCGCCGCCCCCGTGTACCGCACCCGGGTCGGGAACAGCTCCGGCAGGAACGCCGCCAACGGCCCCAGCAGACAGCCCAGTACCACCATCGCCCCAGCCAGCGAGAGGAACATCAGCCCGCGCCGCTCCGTCTCCAGCAACGGGAACAGCGCCAGCGACCACGCCACCGCCAGCCCCGTCGCCCCCTGCAGCGTCCGCCTGCGCCCCCAGGTGTCACTGCGCCGGGCGCTCAGCCACACCGTCACCCCCTTCCCCACCGCACCGGCCAACAGCATCGACAGCACCACCGTGCTCGGCACCCCGAGCCCCGTGGTCGCGTACGCCAGCGAGTACGTCGTGGTCAGGTAGAACAGCGCGTACCCCACGGTGATCGCGCCGCAGCCCAGCAGCACCGTCCGCCAGTGCCCCCGCAGCACCTCCACCACCGGCGCCCGCTCGGCCCCCGTCCGCACCTCGCCCCGGAACAGCGGCGTCTCCTCCAGCCGCAGCCGCACGAACAGCCCCACCGCCACCAGCGCCAGCGACGCCAGGAACGGCACCCGCCAGCC
>NZ_LGDO01000063.1:0-21747 GCF_001279805.1 Streptomyces sp. XY431 | reverse complement strand
CACCACCATCCGCATACCTCACACACCACCAGATACAGCCACCACACCACACCCATCAGGGACTTCCACACAGTTCACCCTGACGCGCCGAAGTCAGTAGCCGACCCGAGCCTGGTGGTGCTCGACACCCAGAGCCTGCACGCCGCCGCCGGCGTACCCGCGACCACGACCGGACGGGACGCCGCCAAGAAGGTGCCGGGCCGCAAGCGAGGGCTGGCTGTTGACGTGCTGGGCCTGGTGATCGCCGTGGTGGTACTGGCCGCCTCCGTCCACGACAACGCCTTCGGCACCGCGTTGCTGGACAAGGTCGCCAGCGGGACCTCGACAGTGACGAGGGCACTGGTGGACCAGGGGTTCAAGAAGACCGTGGTCGACCACGGCGCCAGCCTGGGCATCGCGGTGGAGATCGTCGAGCGCAACCCGGCCGACATCGGCTTCGTCCCACAGCCGCTCCGTTGGAAGGTCGAGCAGACCAACGGGATCTTGATGCTCCACCGCAGGCTGGTCCGCGACTACGAACACCGACCGGCCTCGGCCGAGTCCCGGGTGTACTGGGCGATAAGCGATGTGATGACCCGCCGGCTGGCCGCCACCGCCGCCCCGGCCTGGCGCGGCGCGTGAGCGGCGAACAGCAGCAGACCCTGGGCGCGTTGCTGGTCCGTCTGGAGGTCCGCGAGCGGCAGATCGCCATGGAAGCGGAGGCCGCTCACGAGCGGATCACGCAGCTGACCGCGCTGCTGGACGGACTAGCCCAGGCCGCCGAGCACATCACGATCACCCGCAAAACGCTGCTGGAACTGCCCGATGAACTGCCCCTGGTACCGACCGAGCCGACTCCGCCCCTGCCGGACGGCCCCGCCTACCAGCAGATCATGGCCGTGTTCGCCGATGCGGACGCTCCACTGCGGGCGCGGAACGTGTGCGAGGCGATGGACCTGGATCCCATTCCGAACAACATCAACAACGTCCGCATCAAACTGAAGCGCCTGACCGGGCGCGGAATTCTGACCGAGAGCGAGCCAGGACTGTTCACCAGGCCACGACCGTAACCGCCCGGCAAGCCCAGGACCGGCCCACTCACCCAAACCGCAACACCGAACCGGGCACCAGCTCACGTACCGCCATCTCAAGCTCGCGATTTTCGCGGCCCTGCACTCCACGGTGGCACGGGGCGAGCGTCCGGCAGGTCAGCGTGCCCGGGCGAGGTTCAGCAGGAGGTGCATGACCTCAACTGGCAGTGCCGGATTGCCTGCGGCAGCCGAGGCATGGGCCGGCAGGGCGAGCCGCCGGAGCAGCTCGTCGGCGGGCAGCCTGGGGTCGCGCACCGCCCAGCCGCCCACCTCAGGGTCATCGGCGAGCCGCAGCACCAGCTCGGGCCCGGCCTCCGGGTCGTCCAACGCGGCTTGCCGCAGCCGCGGGTTGGGGTCCTCGGCGAACCGGGCCAACCCGGGCCGGGCGAAGTTGCGGTGGCGACGATACCCCGACCAATGCCGGTCCTGCACCGTTGCGTACAGCTCCAGCAGCAGCTCGTGCGGAGCGTCTTCGCACCGCTCGGCCAGCGTGCGCCGCACCCACTCGTCCTCGTCCGCCGCCAGCAGGGCCACCACGTCAGGCGGCAGGTGCGGCTGAGCCGCGAGCACCCGCCGCAGCCCGACGTGTACCGACCTCGCGATCCGACGGGCTGCATCAGGATCGTTCGCCTGCCGTGCGATCCAGGACGGCGGCGACCAGAAGTGCTGCCACACCGTGCACGGAATCACGGCGCGCTGTTCCTCCGTCAGCTCCTCCCGCATCGACACCGCGAGCCGGACGTCGTTCTCGGGATCCTCCGCCAGTCGCAAGGCGAGGACGGTCGGCACCTCGGGATCAGCGGCGGCCTTCGTCCGCACCGCCGGATCCGGGTGCGTCACCCGCTGCTCCGCCGTCAGTACGGGCGGCAGCTCCTGCACTGCGGCGGGCGGCTTCTGACTCTCGCCGACGATCCTCCGGATCTTCGTGTTCGGGTCCTCCGCCAGGATCTCCAGCACTCCCGCAGGGATACGGCGCTTGTACTCGAAGAGCATTACCGCATACACGAGCCGGACCCGGGGTTCCGGATCCTGTGCGAGCCGGGCCAGAACCTCGACGTCCGCCGTCGCGTTGTCCGTCACGTCCAACCGGTGCTGGATCTCTGGCGAAGCCACCAGCAGCTCCGTCGCTGCGGTATCCAAGGTCCTGCTCCGGAGCCAGAGGCTCGACGTCGGCAACTTGTCGAACTCCAGCAGCCGGGCCAGCACCTCCACCGGTAGCACCTGATTGCCCGCCAGCCCCCGGAGCCAGCCGTCCACCACATCGCCGTCCGCAGCTGCCCGCTCCAGCGTCCCACCCAGTCCGTCCATCCGGCCATTCTCGCTGGTCCGACGGAGCAGCCATCTCAACCTCATGCGAAAGCGGATATCAACTCACATACCGCCCTCTGAGCTTGGTCGGACGCCAGTTAGGGGTTGTCGTTGCCGGGTGACAAGCGGCGTATCCAGACAGCGGTGCTGGGAAGTGCGAATTCGGACGAGCCGCTGATCCTGCCGCTCGAGGCGATCGAGCTTGATGCCTTCCGTCGCCGTCACACCGAGGACAGTTTCTGGTGCGGGTTGCTGCTCGGTGGCTGCGGAGAGCGGTTGACCACGAAGCTCTACACCGACCGGGTCTGTCACTTCGCGCATCTGCCCGACCCAACGGGCCTTCACCGGTGTGAGCGAAGGGCCCGGGACGTCTCCAGTGCCGATCACCTGTACGTGAAATCCGCTGCCACGACCTGGCTTCTCGGCCTGGAGCACCAAGGTGTCGCTCACTTGCGCGAACCCCTCGGCTCCGTCGTCGACATCGTCTTCGAGCACCAGGACCGTGGTATGCGTCTGCACCTGGACTCCGCAGTGGCGCCGGCGTGGGACGAGGACCGCCTCGAGCCGGTCCTCGGCACGGCGGTGCCGGTCGATGTCGACACCCTGGTCCGACGCCGCTACATTCACCGGGTCCGTCTCGACAGTGCAGGCACCTCCCGCGAGGTCC
This sequence comes from Streptomyces sp. XY431, assembly GCF_001279805.1. Classification (NCBI taxonomy): domain Bacteria; kingdom Bacillati; phylum Actinomycetota; class Actinomycetes; order Kitasatosporales; family Streptomycetaceae; genus Streptomyces; species Streptomyces sp. XY431. The sequence continues at coordinate 18,702 of NZ_LGDO01000063.1, read as the reverse complement.
GCATCGGCACCCAGGCCCCCGCTCGGGGGACCGAGTGGTTCAGCCTCGACGAATGCCACATGTCCCCCGACGGTTTCCGCACCCCGGCCGTGGAGGAGATCCTCGCCACAGCGAAGCCGACTGTCTGGCGGCCAGCCTCCTTCGTGACCCCCCGAAAACCGACCGCGGCACAGCGGCTCGAGGGCGCTCTGCGGTCGGGCTCGATCCTGATCCTGGAATCCGAGTGCCGCGCCGTTGAGTCCGGCGGCCCGTACCAGGGAGCCGAGGAACAGATCGTCGCCGGCCTGCTGGAGCAGGCCCGCCAGTGGCTCGATCAGCAGAAGCGGCTGCGCGCGGACCTGTTCGGACGGTTGGCACACGCGGTGAAACACGGTGACGAGCAGGCAGTCCACTCCCTCCTCGTCCAGGTGAACTTCAAAGCCGCCCGCGACCGAACCCTCCAGGAGCACCAGACCTCCGCCAACGCCGCAAGGCTCCTCAAGGACCTGAAACGCCAAGCCGCCCAGGCTGCCAGAGCGGAACACGCCCCGAAGGCCCGCCGAACCGAACTCAAGCGCAAACGGATCGCCGAATCCGTACCACCACAACCGAAGACCAGCCTGTCCGAGACAGCACACCAACGGATGACCAGCATGATCGCGGACCTGCAACACCGAGAGGTCCACCTGGAGGCCCGCGATCTGGTGGGCCTCGTCGACGAGCTGGCCAAGATGACAACCACAGCGGCGCACAGGGTCACACGGCGCCAACGGGAGGAAGTCAACCGGTGGATCGCCAAAGCCGACCGGCTGCGCCCGCAAGCGACCGCTGCGCCATCACGGACGCCGCAGACGCTCGCCGCCCCGTCAGAGCCGGCTACCGGCACCGATGACGCCAAGGCTCTGCCCGCAAAAGCCCGAAGGTCTCCCCGGGCAACGTCCACGGAGCTGGCTGACGCAGCTGCTGCTGTGCGTAGCGTTCTGGAGATGACCGCCCGTGAACAAGGTGTTCTCTCCTGGGCAACGCTCCGCCGCCAGCTGGGCGGTGCCCGGACCCTCCTCGATTCGGTTGATCGCATGGCGGTGCTGCTGGAAGTCGAGAAGGAGACCACGACAGCAGAACCCATGCTGTCCTCGCTACTGGCTGCGGACGGTGCGAGTTCCTTGACCCTGTACCGCAGTCTGAGCGCGCGGCTCGGACGGGATCTGCCTTCTGGTGACGCTGCCACCCGCGCGCACTGGCAACGGGAAATTCTTCGGCTTCAAGAGCTTTACCAACATTGATGATGGTCCACTTCGCGCATGGGGGAGGACGTCACTGTGGAGGTACTTGGTCAGTCGACCTCGAACGACCGCCTGGAGTTTCTTCGGCTGCCCCCTGCCCGTGCAGGGAGGACGCAGGCAGGAGGCCCTGGTGGTCCCGGCCATCGGCTGCCCCCCGCGGACGCGGGGAGGACGGTTCCGGTCGGCGTCGGCCGACCTGTTTCTACGGCTGACCCCCGCGGGCGCAGGGAGGACCGGGCGAGCGACACCGCGATCGCACGGATCGCCGGCTGACCCCCGCGTTCGCGGGGCCGACGATGGGGTGCGGGACGGTGGTGCTGGAGGTCGAGGCTGACCCCCGCCTGCGCGGGGAGGACGACCCGGCCGAGGCAGCGATACGACGTGCGATCGGCTGACCCCCGCGGGCGCGGGGAGGACTTGATCACCGGGTACGTGACAGCCGGGTTGATCGGCTGGCCCCCGCGCTTGCAGCGAGGATGCCGTCGAAGTTCGCGGCGGGCGCAGTCCCCCGTGGACACAGGGAGCGGTTCTGGGCGTCAGGTTCGGCCATAGTGGGGGATGTGGTTGCCCGGCTCGAGTACGGGCTCGGCCCATGCGGCGTGCGAGAGGACCGGTCGCCAGGTGAGCGTGCCGTCCTGGTCATCGGCGAGGTCCGTCCGCACGCGTGGTGCGAGGCGTATGCGGTAACGCAGGCCCTCGACCTCGACGATTCCGCAGTCCCCACCGTCCGGGCCTTCCGGTACGGCCGAAATCGTGGCGACCTGCCAGCCGGCCTTGGAGGCGAGGTGCACCCACACCTCGACGGCACGTTCGCGACTCGCGAAGTTCCCCACCCTCGCAACGATCTGCACCGGATCGATCCGCTCGTCCACAGCCACACCCCTCCTCCATCCGCTCCGCAAGATCATGGCAGAACAGACGAGGCACACCGACAGGGCCCGGACGTCGACCGGCCCCGCCCGGACACCAGCCCCGCCCGCCAGACCGCCGACAGGACGACCCCCGCCGGCGCGGGGAAGACGGCGGCGTCAACATGACCACCCTGGAGACCGACGGCTGACCCCCGCGCTCGCGGGGAGGACTACGGGTACGGCGCCGTCGTCGACTTCACCACCGGCTGACCCCCGCGCTCGCGGGGAGGACGCGGACTTGCACGTCTCTGGCACAGCCTGGGGCGGCTGACCCCCGCGGGCGCGGGGAGGACTTCGCGACCTGCACCGTTCTCACGGCTTTGCCATTTCGTGACCTGTCTGCCGGGCGTAACGGTCCAGGGCGGTCTGTTGAGGTGTCAAGGAGCAGCGTCCATCGTGGCAGACGGTGGTGACCCTGGGGTGTTGTCCGCGGACAACACAGGGTCAGTGCTGACCCCGCCTGCGCGGGCAGGACTAGGACTCGGCGATGCCGGGCTTCTGCATCCGCGGCTGACCCCCGCGGGCGCGGGGAGGACGAACTGTTCACCGAAGCCGACCTGGTCCTCGCCGTCCAAGCCCCTGCGGGTGCGTGGGAGTGGGTTGCCAGGTGAGGTCGAGTGCGTCGTCGACCGCGGCGGTGCTGGGTTCCCGGGAGCCACCGCGGGCTGCGTGGCCCAGCAGCACGGGTGTGCCGGCCCTCAGGGCCTGGGCGATGTCCTGGAGCATCGAGGTGACCGAGGTCCACTGCGGGACGTCCAGGGTCCAGGTCTCGTGGTCCCAGAGAAGTACGGCGCCATGGGTGTCGCCGGGGCGCATGTCGACGATCAGTCCGTCACCGCCCGGGCTCAGCGCGATCGGCATGAACTCCCGCTCGTAGCGGCTCTCGGGCCGGCCGTTCTCGTCGAACGAGTCGCCTTCCTGCTCTGCGACCAGCAGCCAGATCCCGTGGGTCTCCAGGGCCTCGTCCAGCGAGACCGGGGTGAACTCGTCCGGTATCCAGTAGCCCGTGGCGATGTCGGGGAGTTGCCACCAGGCCCGCAGGTCGGCGGGCAGGGGCAGGCCAAGGCCCGCCTCGAACGCGTCCAGGCGGGCGGCATCCGACGCCGGCCTCGCCCGGCCCCGTCGGGTGTGCGCGGTCAGCCAGGTGCCGATGCGGCTCCAGGAGGCCTGGACGTCGTGATCATCCGCTGTCATGGCGGGCAGTCTGCCTCACCGGGGTGTCAAGGCCGGAGTGCAGCAGTCCCGGCGGCGAAGCAGCTCACTGTCGGACCTTTACGCCGTAAAGAATCACCCCCACCTGCGCGGGGGATACCAGCACTCGCTCCTCGCACTCCGCGTGGCCCAGGCTGACCCCCGCGGGCGCAGGGAGGACCACCGGGCCCACCCGCGTGCCTCCGCCCCAACCGGCTGACCCCCGCGCTCGCGGGGAGGACTACCGCGAGGCGCACTCCCGAGGCCGAGGCGACGGCTGACCCCCGCCTGCGCGGGGAAGACGAAATGTCGCCGCGGGAGCCGAGGGTGCCGGCCGGCTGACCCCCGCCTGCGCGGGGAAGACGCCCTCCCGCGCTGCCGCGAGCTGTCTCTGGTCGGCTGACCCCCGCCTGCGCGGGGAAGACGCCCTCCCGCGCTGCCGCGAGCTGTCTCTGGTCGGCTGACCCCCGCCTGCGCGGGGAAGACTGCCCTCCGGCCTGCCGGATCAGGGCGAACTCCGGCTGACCCCCGCCTGCGCGGGGAAGACCCTTCGCGACCTGCGCCGTTCCGGCGGCTTTGCCATTTCTTGACCGGTTCGCCGGACGTCGCGGTCCGGGTCGGTCTGTTGAGGTGTGAAGGAGCCGGGTCCATCGTGACAGAGTGGCTCTGACGGTGTATCGGTCGATGCAGCCCGTGGAGGTGGGTCTTGTTCTCCAGTGTCCGGACCGTGATGACGTTCGCCGTGGACCCCGAGGCGTCGGCGCGGTGGTGGGGCGAGCTCCTGGACGTGCCCGTGAAGACGGACGTCAGTGACGCCGGGGCGGTCTACGCGTGGGCGGAGATCGGCGGGGTCGAGGTCGGCTTCCACCCGGTGGACGACGAGCGCAACCCCCGGGGCGGCAGCCCGGTCGTCTATTGGGGTGTGGACGATGTCGACCGGGTGCGGGAGCGGCTGCTGGCGGCCGGTTGCGAGCACCACCGCGGCCCACTGACTGTCGGGCCCGGCCGCAGGATCGCCCAGCTGCGCGACCCGTTCGGCACGATCGTCGGCATCGAGGGCCCGTAGCGGAACGCGCCGAGGGCCGGGGCCCAGCGACTGCGGCAGTCGGTGGGCCCCGGCCCTCGGCGTTCACCGGTCCAGGCCGTGCAGGCTCTTTAGCCCGGTGGCCGCCGCGTACCCGCGCAGGGCGGCCTTCAGCGAGCCGGCCGTGCAGCGGGCGCCGAACGCGGCGGCGGCGTCCAGGTACAGGCCCAGAACCCGGGCCGGGTGGGTCTCGTGCCTGGCCTGGCGCAGGACGGCGGGCCCCGCCTGCGCGGGGAGAACCTGACAACGTGGTCGTAGACGCTCAGGACCTCCGGCTGACCCCCGCGGGCGCAGGGAGGGCTCGACGGCGCCGCCGGCCGGGCCGACGAGGAGCGGCTGACCCCCGCGCTCGCGGGGAGGACATTCACGGCCGCTACCTCCTGATTGCCCGAGGTAGCACGGTGCCGGCGCCGCCGCGGCATCGGCGTGTCCACCGCCGCCTCCGGTGTTCGCCGGGGCCCGGGGCCGTGGTCCTGAGGGGTGTTCGAGGTGCTGGTCACGGGGTCGCGGTGTCCGCTGCGGCCTGATCGTAGATGTGGTTGATCTCTGTGACGGCGTCGGCGACGTGTGCCTGGTGATGCCAGTAGTTGGCCGCCATGTCGGGCAGGTGGCGCAGATGCCGCTCGTGCAGGTCGAGTCCGGCCGCTGTGACGTGCAGGCCCCCGTCGGTGTGCTCCGCCAGGCCGCAGCGGACGGCGGCCGCCACGTGAAGCTCGACGCCGAAGAGGGATTTGAAGTACCGGTGGCGATCTGCGCGAGGATCTGCGGCCTCCTCCACGAGTCCGCGCACCAGGGCGAGGACGTGGACAGGGCTGATGGCTTCGTGGGGCGCGCGGGCTCGGGACACGGTGCCGGCCGCTCCTTCCGTGTGCTGGGCCGGGGATGTGCAGCCGATACTCCGGGCATGCGCGGCCCGGGACAAGTGCCGGCTGACCCCCGCGCTCGCGGGGAGGACGCGCCGGGCCCGCGCCGACATCATCCGCAGCCGGCTGACCCCCGCGGACGCGGAAAGGACTCGGCGACCCTGTTCGCGATGACGGCGATCACCGGCTGACCCCCGCCTGCGCGGGGAGGACTCGTCGGTGGGCGGCATCTCGATCGCCCGGAGCGGCTGACCCCCGCTCGTGCGGGGAGGACACCACCCACGGCACCGATGTCGAGCTCGACTACGGCTGACCCCCGCGGGCACGGGGAGGGCCCTCTCCGACCTGCGGGGGAAGAGCGGCTTTGGCTTTTTTGATCTTTTGCACTTGCCTGCAGGTCTGCGGTTTGGGGTTGTTGAGGTCTCAAGGAACGGTTGCCATCCTTGCACGGGCGCCCGACGGGCCGGGCTCTGGTCGTACGCCGGCGCCATGGTCCGTGGCGGGCAACGCATGGCGGCAAAGCCGCCCGTTCGGGCGGGGGGCCGTTCGGTGCCCGATTTCGCCGCAGGCGGCCTCAGGCTCTCGCGGGGCGATGCGGTGCGTTGGGCGGCAGGTCGCTCTTGAGCGTCGTTTGGTGCGAGTCGAGTACGTGGGGGTGATGTTGTTGCGTGGTCGCATCACGTCATATCTGATCCTCCGTGCCGATCAGCTGACAGCTAAGAGCATTTTTCTGTTCGAATCTGATCACCCTTCGCAACGGCAGCGAGACTGTCAGTGCCCACTGCTACTTCTTCTCCCATGCTGATGACGCGGCTGAGAGAGGAGTGGTCTTGTGGCTGATCGGCACTTTTCCGCGCTGTCCGGGGGATGGATCCGTGCCAGGGTCCGTGAGGTCCTGGCAGCTGCAGAGTCGAGCGAGTTGGAGGATCTGGCCGCTGAGGGGCTGCTGCCGGACGCGGTTCCGGGCGGGCGTGTCGTGGCGGGTGTGGAGGGCGTACTGCTCGGGGCGCATCTGCTGGAGGAGTTGGACTTCGGGGTGGTGCCGGTGGAGTCGGCCACGCGCCCGGTGCTGGCGGCGTTCGCGGCTCGCGTAGCGGGCCTGGACGCCGGCAACGGTGAGGGGTGGCTGGACCGACTCGAGGAGGTTCTCGAGAGGGGACGGTTCGAACCGGCCGAGGTCCGCGGGTACCTGAGGCAGTCGCGTCACGAGTTCGGCCTGTATGACCAGGTGAGACCGTTCATGCAGGATCCACGGCTGCTGTCGGAGGTCACCGAGCCGGGTCCGGCGGGGCGGCTGGCGATGGACCGGCCGTCGGGGGCGAACGCGATGTGGAGCGGGCGGATGGCGGAAACCGCCGCCGTCCCGTCCGGCGAGGCCTTGGGGTGGGTGCTGGCGTGGCGGGCGTTCGGTCCGTCCGGAATGGGCGCGGTGCGCACCCGCGGCGGGCGTGCCAGCAAGTCCTGCAAGGCCGGTCCGGCTCGTTCCCTGCTGCGTTGGTTTCCCCGGGGCCGGAATCTGTTCGAGTCGCTGGTTCTGTCGATTCCGCCGCCGGCGAGCTGGCCGTCCCGGTCTGGGGAGGACTTGGCGCCGTGGGAGAGCGAGCTCCTTCCGGATCCGCTGGCGCCGCCGGCCCCGTGCGGGGTGGTGTCGCTGCTGACCGGCCGGTTCGCGCACGCGGTGCTGCTGGTGCCGGGCGGCGATGGAGCGGAGACGGTGGGGTGCCGGGTCGCGTGGGGGACGAGCGTGGACCTGCCGGCCGCTGTGGACCCGTATGTGATCGACCGCTCCGCTGGGGGGCCGATCAGGGCGGATCACCGCCGGGCGATGTGGCGGGACGTGGACGCGTTGCTGCTGAAGGAGCGGCCTGCGGGCAAGGTGACCGCGCGGCGGCCGCAGGTGTTCGACACCGCACCCGACCTGCCGGTGGAGGTGCGGCGGGCGTTGCGGGTGCGGGTGCTGGGCTGGGACCAGGACAAGCAGGACAAGAACAGCGCCTGGGTGGTGGCGGAGACGCCGCCGGTGCTGGAGCTGATGGAGGAACGCAGTCCTGACGGGGCTTCCGCGGTGGCGGCGGCGCACCGGATGGCCGAGGAGGCGGGTTCGCTGCTCTACCGGTCGCTGGCCCGTGTCTGGCACGAGCTGAACCCGGGCCGGCGCAGTGACGACCGGGAGGGGTTCGTCGGGCCGGCGGTTGCCGCCTTCATGGAGCAGGCCGAGACGGAGTTCTGGCGGGTGGTGGCCGACCCGTCGGGTGCCGCTCCGCAGTTCTGGCGGCTGGCGCGCGAGGTGTTCGACGAGGCGACGCTCGCGGTGCGCTCGGCGACGGTGCGGGGAATGGCGGCGGTCCAGAGGGCGCGCGGGCCGTTGGCCGGTGTGTCGGGGACCGGGGGACGTACGAACGGGAACAGGAAGGTGACGACGTGACGGACCCGAGCGAGGTACCGGACGGGGCCGCTGGTAGCGGGAGGCAGGGCAGCGCGGGGGAGCCGCCGAAGTGGCTCACCCACGAGGTGGTCTACACGGAAGCGGTGGCCGAAGCGTGCGAGTCGCCCGCCGGGCGGTCCCAGCTGAGGAAGGTGGTGACGTCCGCCGGTGAGGTGCACGGCTGGGAGCTGCCGAGGCAGGTCGCGCGCCTGGTGCCCAGCGGTCGGGAGCGGCGCTTTGCCTACGTTGCGGTGGCGGGGATGTTCGCGGAGCAGGCTCCGTCGTTCTCGGCCGGGCGCGGTGACGTGGCCGGGCGGTCGGAGCGCACGAGGATGTGGCGGCCGTCGTGGGGTGACCTGGGCTGGTCGGTGCACCTGGGGGTGAGGCAGGGGGTGCTTCACGAGGACCGGGCGGCGGAGCGTTTGAAGCAGCTGGCCCAGTTGTCGGATCCCGTCGCGCTGGTGCGGTACGGCCGTCAGCTGGTGGGACGCCTGGCTGCTGAGGGGGTGCCGGTGAACTGGCCGGTGCTGCTGCGGGACCTGCGGCGGTGGCCGCACAAGCGGGTGGACATCGCGAACGACTGGTTCTTCTCCTACGCCCACGGCGTGGCGCCCGGGGACGAAGACGGCCTGGAGCAGGCCGGTGTGGCCGGGGCCGGATCAAGTGACAAAACGAACGATTCTTCGAACGAGGAGGACTCCTGATGGCTGTTCACATCTGCGTGCATGTGGTGCACGACTACCCGCTGTCGAATCTGAACAGGGACGATCTTGGCAGCCCGAAGACGGTGGTTTTCGGTGGTGCGCTGCGGGGGCGGACGTCGTCGCAGAACACCAAGCGGGTGGCCCGGCTGAAGGTGGAGGAGCGGATCGGGGAGCAGGCGCTGCGGACGCGGCGGCTGCCGTCGCAGATCGGCGAGGTCCTGCGGGGGCGGAACTGGGACGAGGCGGAGGCGGCCAGGGCGGGGCAGGCCGTGGTGGTCGCCTCGGGGATTCAGGGGCTTGGCATCGGTGACGGTGGGATGACCAGCGTGATGCTGTACGTGCCGCAGCAGGTGGTGGACCAGCTGGCGGACCTGGTCGCCGGGGAGCGTGAGGCGGTTCTGAAGGTGGCGTCGCACGCCGAGGCGGTGGCGAAGGCGGAGGCGGACAAGAGCAAGAAGACTTCCAAGCCGAAGTTGTCGAAGGAGGAGAAGGCGGTTGTCCAGCAGTTGCAGGAGCGGGTGCGGGGGATCCTGGCGAGCCGTAACGCGTCGATCGCCGCGTTCGGGCGGATGCTGGCGAACAGCTCGGAGTCGACGGTGGACGGGGCGGTGAGTGTGGCGCATACGCTGACCACGCACGCCCTGGTCGAGCAGCCGGACTTCTTCACTGCGGTGGATGATCTTCCCGGGGAGGACGCCGGGTCGGCGCACATGGGGACGGCCGGGCACACCTCGGGTACGTACTACCGGTACGGGTCGGTGAACGTGACCGAGCTGGTGGGCAACATGGGGGGTGACAGGGAGGCTGCGGAGGAGTTCCTGAAGGCGTTCCTGCGGGAGCTGGCGGTGCTGGTGCCGACGGCGAAGAGTCGGAGCACCGCGCCGTTCACCCCGCCAGCGCTTGTGTACTTCACGGTGCGTACGGACCAGCCGGTGAACCTGTCGGGGGCGTTCGAGACGCCGGTGACCTCGACCAGGGAGAGCGGCTGGACGGCGCCGAGCATCGCGGCGCTGGACGCGCACGCCGGGGCCGTGGCGGACTTCTTCGACAAGGGTGCGCTGGTGGCGGCCGCGCACGCGGGCACCGCTGACCTGTCCGGGGTGAAGCACCTGGGCACGCGGATCCCGAACCTGAGCGAGCTTGTGCAGCAGGTCACCCGGACCGCGCTCGAGCTGGGGCACAAGCGGTGACCGACGGGGTGCTGCTGCACCTGGCGGGCCCGCTGCAGTCCTGGGGCGGCCCGAAGGGCGGGCGGGTGAAAGGGACTCATCCGTATCCGACGCGCAGCGGCGTGACCGGGATGCTGGCCGCCGCGCTCGGCCGCCGGCGCGGCGCCGACCTGAGTGACCTGGACGAGTTGGTGCATCTGGTGCGGGTGGACCGGCCCGGGCGTCGGATGCGGGACTACCACACCGTCGGCGGCGGTCTGCCGGCCGAGCGAACGGTGGTGACCGCCAACGGCAAGCGCCGCGGTAATGCGTTGGTCTTCGACAGCTGGTACCTGGCGGATGCCGCGTTCACCGTCGCGGTCACCGGTCCCCGGGAGATCATCAGCGAGGTGACGGCAGCCTTGCAATGTCCGACGTTCCCGCCCTACCTGGGCAGGCGCTCGTGCCCGCCGTCTACTCCCGTGCTGGTCACCGCAGGCGGTGACGTCGAGGAGCAGTTGCGTCGGATGCCGTTGCACCGGCCCGCTCCCAGGCCCCGCTGGGACCGCCGGTCGGAGCAGGAGCAGCAGGAGCCGGTTTCGGTGCGGTACATCGCCGAACGGCCGCCCGGAGCCAGCCCCGGGGTGCTGGCAAGCCGCTGGGTCGCTGATGTCGTGGTGGCTGGCACGTGGACGAGTCGGCCGGTGTGGGAGAGCCAGGAGTCCTATCCGGCCGACGGGTGTCACGTCGGTACCGAGTTCCTGGTGGAGCTCGCCCGGTGGCGCCGGGGGTTGCACGCCTGAGGCCGGGCAACTTTCGAGCCGGAGTCATCCTGCCGCGCTGGCGGTGTCCGCAGTCCCGGGCCGGGGCGGGGCCTCGGCTGACCGGTGGTTGCCGGCTGGCTGGTGGCGGGGTGCGGAGGCCGGGTTCGTCCTGGCCTCCGCACCCTTCGGTCCCGGGCTGTACGGCGCCATGAGTCCCGATCGGCTGCCGCTGTCGACGGTGTCGACCCGGTTCGTCCCATCTATTTCCGTGGAGCAGTCGTTGACCTGTCCGCCCAGTGAGGACCAGTGGGGCAAGTCCCACGGTCTTCTCTTCCCCTATCCGCTGCCGGCCCACTTGGTCGACACCGCCGCGATGGCCGGCGAGCTCTGGGACAGCTACCTGTCCCCGGGTCAGCGGGAGATGATCGCCACCGGGTTCGGCGTCACCCTCACTCACGCCCGTGCCTTGGTGCAGTTCTGGGCCGGGCTGCACGACGTCGGCAAGGCCTGCTGGAGCCACCAGTCGCTGCCCAGCGGCCCCATGCCCGCGTTCCTCGACCATCCGGACTTCGCCGCCCCCGCGGGGTGGATGCACCAGGACCGCGTGGGCCACGACCGGGTCACCCACCTGGTCACCCCGCACCTGCTCGCCCGCTACGGCTACGACAACACCAGCCGCCCCAGCAAGGCGACCGCCCACCAGATCGCCCAGATCCTCGGTGGCCACCACGGCGTCTACGGGCGGGCCCTGGAGCGAGCCCACCTGACGGACGTGTGCGGGGGAGACCCGTGCGCATGCGCCGCCCCGGGCTGGCTGCGCGAACGCCAGGCACTCGTCGAACTCCTCCACACCCTCACCGGCCGGCCCGCCGCGCCTGCGCAGGTGGCGAAGGCCGGCATCGCGGTCGTGGTGACCGGCCTGGTCGTCGCCGCCGACTGGCTGGCCTCCCGCATCGCCTGGGTGAAAGCCCGCCAGGCCCAGTGGCGGCGCAGCGACCGAAGCTGCTGGGCCGCGCACTTCGAGCGGGCCGTCAAGTACGCTCCCCACGAAGTCGCGCGGGCCGAGCTCCACGCCCCGCGGTGGAAGTCCGCCGAGACGTTCCCCGACGTCTTTCCCGAGATCGAGGATCCGTATCCGCTGCAGTTGGACCTCGGCCAGCTCCCCGGCCTAATTTCCCCCGCCAGGGGAGAGGGGGAGCGCCGGGGCGGACTCGTGCTGATCACCGCGCCGACCGGTGACGGGAAGACCGAGTCCGCGCTCTACGCGGCCCGGATCCTCGCCGCGGCTTGCGGGCGGCCCGGTCTGGCCGTGCTGCTGCCCACGATGGCCACCACCAACGCCATGTGGGAACGCGTCACCGAGTACGTGGAGAGCGCCGCCTCCAACCAGGTAAAGGTCACGCTGCAGCACTCCATGGCCTGGCTCCACCCCCAGTACGCGCCAGGTGAGAAACCGTCCGGGGAGAGCATCCTCACCCACCCCGGGGAGAGCGGCCGAACCGTCCCCGACGAGTGGTTGCGCGGACGTCACCGCGGCTGGCTCGCCGGCATCACCATCGGCACCTGGGACCAGGGCGCCATCGCCGCCCTGCCCACCCGGTTCGGCTATATGCGCTGGCTCGGCATGTCCGGCAAGACCATCGTCATCGACGAGGCCCACGCCTACGACGCCTACGGCCACGCCCTCACCGTCCGGCTCCTCGAATGGCTCGGCCACATCGGCGCACCCGTCGTGCTGCTGTCCGCAACGCTCGCCGGAAGCCTCGCCCGCCGCCTCGTCCAGGCGTACCGCGACGGTGCCGGCCACCCCGAGCCCACCACCATCACCCCCGCCTACCCCGGCTGGCTCTACGCCGACGGCGCCACCGGCACGGTCACCGCCTCGCCCGCCCTGGAGACCACCCGCCGCCGGGACCTGCCCATCAGCATCGTCCGCGCCCGCCACACCCACGACCCCCACCGGCGGGACGGCCGCGCAGCCGCCCTGCTCCAGCACCTTGCTCCGCTCTTCGACCCCACCGCCGACCCTGGCAGCGCACTCGTCGTTTGCAACACCGTCGGCGACGCCCAGGCCACCTACGACCTGCTCACCGCCCATCACGGCGCCGGGCGCCGCCCCCGCGTTCTGCTCCTGCACGCCCGCATGCCCGAAGGGCAGCGCGAGGACAGCATCGAGGAGCTAAAGACGCTGCTCGGGAAGAAGGGCCCCCGCCCCGCCGATTCCCTCCTCGTCGTCTCCACTCAGGTCGCCGAGCAGAGCCTCGACATCGACGCCGACCTCGTCGTCTCCGACCTGGCCCCACTCGCCCAACTCCTCCAGCGCGCAGGGCGCTGCCACCGCCACGACATCGCCGGCCGCGGCACCCGCCCATCCTGGGCCGCTCACCCCGCCCTCACCGTCATCGTCCCCACCGGCCAGCTCCCGCCCCATGCCTGGGGCAGCGATGACCGTCAGGTCTATGACGGCGCCCTCCTGCGCCGCACCGCCGAACACCTCGACCTTGTGCCCACCACTGGGATGCGCGTCCCCGAGGACGTCGCCGACGCCATCGACACGGTGTACGCCGACTTCAACGGCCTCGCCGAACTGGAGCTCGCCGAGGACGACGACCGTCGACGCGCGGCCCGCGACGTGGCCCACCAGGCGGCGGCCGACATCCGCACCATCCCCCAGCCCGACGCGGTCACCGACCTCTACTCGCTGACCACCTACGAGGGCGACGAAGACGACCTGACCACCCGCCTGGGAGCCGACACCGTCCGGCTCCTGCCCGTCTACATCGACAGCGACGCAAACCAGTGGCTCGACCCCGCCTGCACCGAAACCCTGCCCGGCCCCGGCGACAGTACTGGCCCTCTCACCCGCGAAGTCGTGGCCGACCTGGTCCGCCGCACCATCCAGGCACCTGCCGACTACCTCCCGGCCAGCGACACCGCCACCCACACCCCCGCCCTCTGGAAGGACACACCAGTCGCCCGCGACCTCAGACTCCTCCCGCACCAGCGCACCGGCCCTGCCGGGCGCTGGCAGTACCACGCCCCAACCGGGCACCGCCTGTACGTCGACCCCGACCGCGGTCTCGTCCGCCGACGGTAACCCGCACCACCCACGTCAGAGGACCCACGACCCTGCGCTCCGCCCGCACCCGACCCAGAAAGCAGGAAACCGCATGAGCATGTGGCTGACCCGCATCGTCCCCGACCAGCGCAGCCGCGAGGCCCGCCGCGACGGCACCAACGCCGTCGATCTCCACCACCGCCTCATGTCACTCTTCCCCGACGACATCGCGGCCACCGCCGCCCGCCACGACCTCGGCGTCCTCTTCCGAACCGAAACCGCGTCCGACGGCGGGCGCCAGATCCTCCTGCAAAGCAACCTGGCGCCCGACCTGACCCGCCTTCCGCCCGGCTACGGCACCGGCGCCACCAAATCCCTCGCCCCGCTCCTCGCCGCCATGCGACCCGGCCTCGCCGTGCGCTACCGCATCGCCGCCAACCCCATCCGCAAACCCGGCCGCACCACCCGCGACCTCTACAACCTGAGCGCCGTCGTCCCGCTGCGCGGCGCCGCCGCCGACGACTGGTGGACCCGCCAGGCCGACAGTGCCGGCCTTAGGCTCACCACCCTGCATTCCACACCCCTCGACGCCTCCCGCGGCACCCGCCGCAGCGACCAGCGCCACATCAAACACGACCGCGTCCTCTTCGAGGGCACCGCCCGCATCACCGACACCGAACTCCTCCGCACCCGCCTCACGGCCGGAATCGGCAAGGGCAAAGCCTACGGCTGCGGCCTGCTCAGCATCGCTCCCCACCGGGACGACCGGTGACCGCCACAACCCCACCACCCGACCCCGGCCGCGCCCGCCGCAAACGAGCCGCACCCACCGTCGCCATGCTGCCCCGCATCGCCGACTCCCTCTCCTTCCTCTACCTCGACATCGTCCGCATCGTCCAGGACGACACCGGCGTCTGCGCCGAAGTCACCACCCCCCCACCGCGGCACCGAAACGGTCTACCTTCCGACCGCCGCACTCAGCTGCGTCCTCCTCGGCCCCGGCACCTCCATCACCGCCCGCGCCCTCACCACCCTCGCCCGCCACGGGACCACAGTCCTCGCCACCGGAGCCGGCGGCGTGCGCTGCTACGCCGCCACCGTCCCCGACTCCCTCAGCACCACCCGGCTCGAGCGCCAGGCCCGCGCCTGGGCCGACGACACCACCCGCCTGGCCGTCGCCACGGCGATGTACGAGCAACGTTTCGGGCACGACAGCGTCCCGGTCGGCAGCAACCTCAACAAGCTCCGCGGCCTCGTGGGCCAACGCATCAAGGCCTACTACCGCCTGCTCGCCCAGCAGCACCGCATCGGCCGGTTCCGCCGGAACTACGAGCCCGAATCCTGGGACACCCAAGACCCGGTCAACCTCGCCCTCTCCTCCGCCAACACCTGCCTCTACGGCATCGTCCACGCCGCAATCACCGCGCTCGGCTGCTCGCCCGCCCTCGGATTCGTCCACAGCGGCAACCAGCAGGCATTCGTCTACGACATCGCGGACCTCTACAAGGCCGAACTCACCATCCCGCTCGCCTTCTCACTCCACGCCTCACCCCACCCCGAAGCCGACGCCCGCCGCAGCTTCCGCGACGGACTACGGCTCTTCCGCCTACTGCCACGGATCGTCACGGACATCCAGCAGCTGCTGGCCCCGGACCAGGACGTCGAAACCCCGGACCCGAAGGAGCAACTCGTGGACCTCCGGGATCCCGTCAGCGGATCGCTACCCGGCGGTGTCAACTACGGCGGCGCTGAGGACCTGTGACACAACACGCGGACCGCATCCCGACAGAAGAGCGGAGGGCGCCATGGCCTCAATGATCGTCATCTCCGTCACCGCCGTACCCGACCACGTACGCGGCGCCCTGACCCGCTGGCTCCTGGAAGTCACGCCCTACCTGTACATCGGAACGGTCTCCGCCAAGGTGCGACAGGAGCTTTGGAGTTCTGTCAGCGGTTGCATCGGCTCCGGGGCTGCGGTCCTGGCGTACCCGGCAGCAAACGAGCAGGGCTTCTCAGTAGCGACGGCTGGCGAACAACGACGGCATGTCGTGGACTTCGACGGCATGGCCCTGACCGCCACTACAACACTGAATAGTCAAGAAATGGCAAAGCCATAGAATCACTGCAGGTCGTGAAGGGTCCTCCCCGCGAGCGCGGGGGTCAGCCGCCGATCCAGGCCGAGGACGTTGGCGTCCAGGTGTCCTCCCCGCGAGCGCGGGGGTCAGCCGGAGGAGAAGAGTCTCCGTCGGGCGAAGGTCACGCCCTCCTCGCGCCGTCGGGGGTCGGCCGTCGGCGTCTGTACGCCAGGCTCTGTCTCCCCTTAGAGGACGTCCTGTTTGCATGGGGGATAGTTCATGGATTGTGCCAGGTTATGGTGCTTTCGCCCGTTGCCCGCTTCGCGAGGTTGGAGATCATCGCGAGGCGGATCATGCTCTCGGAGTGTTCGGGCTTGGTCTCGTAGTCGCGGGCCAGTCGGCGGTGCATCATGATCCAGCCGAAGCTCCGCTCGACCACCCACCTCCTGGGGACGACTGAGAAGCCTTTGACCTGCGCGTTTCGCGGCACGACGTCCACGTCGATGCCGAGCTTCGCGCCGTGTTCGACGGCCTGGGTCTTGTAGCCGGTGTCGACCCAGGCCTTGGTGACCGCAGGATGGGTGGCGGCGAGCCGGCTGAGGAGCTGCTTTCCGGCGTCGTTGTCGGAGACGTTTGCGGCGGTGACCATGACGAGCAGAAGAAAGCCGAGCGTGTCCGTGACGATGCTGCGTTTGCGGCCGACGATCTTTTTGCCGGCGTCGATGCCCTGGGTCTCGGTGGGCACGCTGGGGGCGGTCTTGACGCTCTGGGAGTCGATCACGCATGCGGTCGGTTCGGCGTCCCGACCTTCCTTCTCGCGGACCAGGCGGTGCAGGCGCACTCCGAGTTTCTCGATCGTGCCGTCCGCGGTCCACGCGCTGAAGTGCGAGAACACCGTGGTGTGGGGCGGAAAGTCGTGCGGAAGGTAGCGCCAGGCGATCCCCGTTCGGTTCACATACAGGATCGCGTTCATGACCTCACGAAGGTCGGAGATCTTGCCGCCGAGACCCAGCGACGTCTTCTGTCGCTCGGCGCGCCAGGCGGCCAGGGCCGGCTCCATCAGGGCCCAGCGGGCGTCGGACAAGTCGCTCGGATAAGGCTTGCGCTGCGGCTGCTTCGTCATAACTACACTGGTAAGGGCCAGAGTTGAGTACGGTCTATCGCTCGATCGGGTGACGGAGCACTGCGATCCGGGCATTCTCGAACCGGACAGGAGCTTTCCGGGCGAAACGGGATGAGTCGCAGCGGCATCGACGCTCGATCGGTCGCAGCATTCCGAGCAAAAGCCCCATCGGCAGAGTCTTCGGGCAGTAGACAAATCATCCCAAACCTGCACCTGAACGACGTGAACGTCCTCTTATTCCTGCCGTGCCCGTGGGGGCGCTGGCTCACAGAGCGAGGAGGGACACGGTGTCACCGAGGCCTGCCACGATGGACGCTGCTCCTTGACACCTCAACTGACCGGCCCGGACCGCTACGCCCGGCAAACCGCTCAAGAAATAGAAAAGCCATGAGAACGGCGGGGTCGCGAAGGGTCCTCCCGCACGGGCGGGGGTCAGCCGTACCACCCGTCTTCGCCGATCAGCTCGTCCGCGTCCTCCCCGCGAGCGCGGGGGTCAGGTGTCGGGGTGGCGGCGCAGCGCCCGGCCGACGGCCTGGACGATACCGACTGCGATCGCCAGCAAGCGAGAACCACTGCCGGAACCCCTGTCAGTGGCCCGCGGTTGACTGACACCATGGACGCCACCACCGACCACCTGCACCGCATCGACGCCCTGCTGGCCCGCCCGGCCCCGGACATCGCTCATCTCCCGGCCCACGGTGACCTCGCCACCGCCCACCGCCGCCTCGTTGAGGCGCTGCGTCCGCGTTGGGGGTCGTCGCGCAACCTCGCGGCTGGCGGTTTCCTCGACCCGACCATCGACGACGACAGCGGGCTGTCGCTGGTCGCCCCGTTCGCCGGGCGCCTGGTCGAGCTGTGCGGGTGGGCGGTGGGCGAGCGCTGGATCGGCTGCGGGATCGTCCGAGACAACGACGGCGGCGCGCCGCACCTGGTCGCGGTGACGGCCCGCCGGGCCGACCCGGCGACGGCCTTCCTGCCCGCCGAGAACGGGGAGGAAGGGGCCGACGTGGCGGGTGACCGCTGGGTGCGACGGCTCGCCGCCGCGACGGGCCGGCCGCAGTCGCGGCAGTGGCCCGTCGACTGGTCGTCGGCCGAGACCAGGCTCGGAACTGCCCTGCCTGTCGACTACCGGCACTTGGCGGAGCACTTCGGTCCTGGCATTTTCGCAGGCTTCCTCGACCTTGCCCTGCCCAGCCCCCCGCTCGGTTACGAGTTCCTGTGCCTCGTTGAGCAAGTCCTCTACCTTGCCGAACTCGCCGCCGCCGACCCCGGCAACGCAAACCTCTACCACCCCCACCTGCTCTACCCCGCTCCGGGCGGACTCCTGCAGTGGGCTGGCTCCGTCCAGGCCGACCAGTTCTACTGGCTGACGGAGGGTGCAGACCCGAACCGGTGGCCGGTCATCACCCGAAACGAGGACGGCGACAGCTGGGCGCGGTTCGACGGTTCCACCGCCGAGTTCGTCCACCGGCTCATCACCGACCACCGGCACCCCTTCTCCGTCGCTGGGCTCATCGACCGCCCCGACTTCAATCCGTACGAGCCCCACGAGCCTCGCGCCTGAGCAAGTTGGGCCTGGAACACGTGCCGGTCGCGATCAGCTGAGCGGACCCGCTCGTCGGTATCGGGGCGCGTTGTGAAAGTGATCGAGCTCGCCGCCCGGCAGCTCACAATCCGCGAATGGCTTCGGCCAGGTCAGGGCCGTAGGAAGCCCAGCAAACGACTGAGCCGTCGGGGTCAAGCTGCCCCATGAACCAGTCTTCACCAACTCTGGCAAGGCACATGTCATAGCTGTGGAAGGCAATGACGACATAGGGCTGGAGGACGTCGTAGTCGGCGCAGCCATGCCGTTCGACGACGACGAGTCGTTCAAGCGAGAGCAGATCCGCTTCGGCGTCACCCGATGCGGAGCGGACCTGCTCGATCGTCCATCCGTCGGGGAGAAGTGCGTTCACCGCCGCATGGTCGCAACGAACGGTGTCTCACAGCCACTCGTTACTGACTTCGGCGCGTCAGGGTGAACTGTGTGGAAGTCCCTGATGGGTGTGGTGTGGTGGCTGTATCTGGTGGTGTGTGAGGTATGCGGATGGTGGT
>NZ_LGDO01000062.1:0-21900 GCF_001279805.1 Streptomyces sp. XY431 | reverse complement strand
GGCCCCGCCCCGGTCCGCGGTACGCCGCTTCGGCCCCGGCGTTCCCCCGGCGGTCGCGGCCGCGTGGCACGGCACGCCGCCGCCCCCTCCCCCGCTGCGCCGCCGGACGCGGCCGTGGCTGGTCCCGGCGGCCGTCGTACTCGCCCTGCTCGCCGTGCTGCCCGCCCGCTGCCGGGCCGAGCCTCCCCTCACCCCGACCGGTCTCACCGTCACCGCCACCCCGGCGGACGGCCCGCCGTGCGACGGCGGCGCCGTGTTCACCGCGACCGTCACCACCGACGGCCACCCGGGCACCGTCCGCTACCGCTGGCAGCGTGACGACGGCACCGTCTCCGGCGAACTGCTGCAACCGGTCCGGTCCGGTGAGTACCGCACCGAGCTCGTCCTCAGCTGGTCCTTCGTCGGTCACGGCGCCCTGCGCGCGACGGCGACCGTCGAGATCCTCGCTCCCCGGAGCCTGAGCGCGACGGCATCCTTCGACTACAGCTGTCCGGGCTGAGTACGCCCACCGGCCTCCGGCGGGGGCGCGCGCTCCCGTGGCCGCGGGACCGTCACGCTCCCGCGCGCCCCCGGAGCGGTCTGCCGGAGGACTGGGCGAAGGACCGCCGGGGTGGGACGGTGTCCGGTCTCGGGAGCCGAGTGGGACGAAACGGGGGGCACGGAGCATGACAAGACGTTGGCTGGTGACGGGCTGTTCGACCGGGCTGGGCCGGGCGCTGGCCGGGGCGGCGGCCGGGGCCGGGGACCGCGTCCTGGCGACCGCACGCCGGGTGGAGACCCTGGACGGCCTGGTCCGCGAGCACCCCGGCCGGGTCCTCGCCCTGCCGCTGGACGTCCGCGACCCCGAGCAGTGCGAGCAGGCCGTCGCCACGGCGGTGGAACGTTTCGGCGGGGTGGACGTCCTGGTGAACAACGCCGGGAACGGCGTGTTCGGCACCGTGGAGGAGGTCGGCGACCACGAACTCCGCGACCAGCTGGAGACCCTGGTCGTGGGCCCCTGGCGGCTCGCCCGACTGGTGCTGCCGGTGATGCGCGCGCAGGGCGGCGGGCTGGTCCTGAACGTCTCCTCGCTCGCCGGCCGGACCGCCTTCCCCGGCCTGGCCGCCTATGTCACGGGCAAACACGCGCTGGAGGGCATGACCCAGGCGCTCGCCGCCGAGACGGCTCCGTTCGGCATCCGGGTCGCGGCGCTGGCCGCGAGCGGCTACGCCACCCACTACGGCGGTTCGGTGACCGACGCCGCCGGCCGCTCCCCCGCCTACCGCGCGACCACCGAGCCGATGCGCGAGCAACTGCGCGGCATGGCGGCCCTGCCGGGCATCGGCCGCCCCGAGGACTTCGCCCGCGAGGTGCTCCGCCTCGCCGACAGCCCCGGCCCGCTGCCCGTCCGGATCCCGATCGGCCCCGGCAGCTTCGAGCACCTCAGCGCCGCCGCGCACGCCACCCACGCCGAACTCGCCACCGCCCACGCGCTGCTGGCGGAGCCGGGCCCGCGGCAGGACTGACGGCCGGTCCGGCAGCTCCCGGCAGCCGTCCCGGGCAGCGGCCCGAGCAGTGCCCCGTGCAGCGCCCCGACGGGTTGGGCCGCTGTTCAGCGGGGCGTGGCCCGGCCGATGATCTCCGACCAGACCCGGTACCTACGGTCGGGGGCCACACCACTTCCGGGAGCGAACATGCACGACAACCACGAGTCCGGGCATCCGTGCGAGTGCCCGCGCACCGCCGAGCTCGACGGGGACGGGCCCGCCGCGGCCGGGCGCCGCCGGTTCCTGCGCGGGGCGGGCCTGTTGGGCGCCGGCGTCGGCACGGCGGGCCTCGGCCTGCTCGGCGCGGCACCCGCCCACGCGGCCGGCCCCGGACCGGCCGGAGGGTCCGACCCGTCCGGCGCGGCAGCCGGGAAGGCCGGGAAGCCCGCCGGGAAGCAGCGTTGGCAGCCCGACCCGGACGCCCGCCGGTTCACCCTGGTCGTCATGCCGGACACCCAGTACCTGTTCGACCAGGACCGGATCCACCCGGCACCGGTCGAGGCCGCGATCCGCCACGTGCTCGACGGCGGGGTCAACCACGAGGACGGGACGGACGACAACATCGTCTTCCTGGCCCACCTCGGCGATGTCACCGAGAACGGGCTCCCCACCGAATTCGCCGCCGTCAGCAAGGTGTTCGGCCTGCTGGACGACGCCGGCGCGGCCTACGGCGTACTGGCCGGCAACCACGACGTCCGCTCCTCCACCGACGACCGGCGCGGCAGCACCCCGTACCTGGAGACCTTCGGCCCGGCCCGGGCCGCCCGCACCTCCGGCCACCACAGCTCCAGCCCGGACGGCTACAACACCTGCCACATCGTCACCGCCGGCGGCCGCCCGTGGATGCTGCTCTCGCTCGACTGGCGGCTGTCCGACGCGGGCTTCGCCTGGGCCAACGCGGTGATCGCCGCCAACCCGAAGGTGCCGGTGATCCTGACCACCCACGAGCTGGCGTACGCCGACGACGGCGGCCGGGCCGAGCTGTCCGGCTACGGCCGGCAGCTCTGGGAGCGGCTGATCAGCGGCAACGACCAGATCTTCCTGACCGTCAACGGCCACTACTGGCCGCCCGGCCGGACGGTGCTGACCAACAGGGCCGGCCACGACGTGCACGTCCACATCACCAACTACCAGGACCGCTACTACGGCGGCGCCGCGATGATCCGGGCGTACCGCTTCGACCTGGACCGCAACACCGTCGATGTGTCGACCTACTCGCCGTGGATCCAGGAGATCGCGGCCGAGGAGCGCAACACCCTGGCCGCGCAGCAGGTCGAGCTGACCTCGGACGTGGACCGCTTCTCGCTCTCGATCGACTTCGACCGGCGCTTCGCGGGCTTCGCGCCCGTCCCGGCGCGCCCCGCCCGCCGGGCCTCCGAACTGCTGGTCCGGGACACCGCCGCGTACTGGCGCTTCGAGGGCGGCGGCGACGGCACCGCGGTCACGGCCCGGCAGGTCGTCAAGGACCTGACGGGGCAGGGCAACGACCTGTACCCGCAGAGCGCCCCCGGCACCCCGGACGGCGGGCTCAGCTGGTCCTCGGAGCACCACCCGGACCAGCCGGGCCACGGCAGCCTGCTGTTCAAGGGCACCCGCTCACCGGTGCGCGGCACCTATCTGCAGACCGCGCCCAACGCCCCGCTGAACCGGGAGACCTTCGAACGCGGCTTCACCGTCGAGGCGTTCTGCAAGCTGCCCGCCGACTGGGACTCCGGGCAGAGCCGCTGGTCCGCCCTGCTCAGCCGCTGGGGGACGGCGGCCGAGGCGGGCCGGAGCGGCCCCGGCACGGATGCCGACGAGCCCGTCGTGACGCTCAGCCTCTCCGAGGCGCCCGCGCTCCAGTGGTGCGTCTATCCAATCAACCAGACCGGGGCGTCGACCTGTTGGGGCCACCAGCTGCCGCTGGACCGCTGGTGGCACGTGGCGGTCGTCAACGACGGCAAGCTCAGCCGGATGTACGTGGACGGCTGCGAGGTGGCCCGCAACCCGGCGACGCCGGCCGTGGGGCTGGCCACCCTCGGCCGCCCCTGGATGGTGGGCGGCTACGCGTACGCGGGGGTGCTGGACAAGGTGTTCCACGGGTACATCGGCGATGTCCGGATCGTGCGGCGGGCCCTGCGGGTGGGGGACTTCATGACCGGGTGACGCCGGGGAGCGGGAGGTCGGGGCCGGTCCCGGAGCCGGGGAAGACGGTGTCCCCCAGGTGCAGCGGCCGGACGATCCGGCGCTCCACCTCCTGCTGCCAGGTGCGGCCGGTGACCTTGCCGGACGGTGATCGCGGCGCCGTTGGGGACGACCCCCGGCAAGTGGCGCTCGACCGGGTCGTCCAGCCGCAGCCGCCCCTCCCCGACCAGTTGGAGCAGCACCGTCGACACGAAGACCTTGGTCACGCTGCCGATCCGGAACCGGCCGTCCGCCTCAGGGGGTCATCGCCCTCCGTCCCGGGGACCGGACCGCCCGGCCGAACGGCGGGGTGCACCAAGGGCTCAGTAGACGTCCCGCACGTAGCGCTTGTCGGCGGCCAGCTGCTTGAGGTGCACGGCGGCCTCCTCCTCGGTGAGGCCGCCGTGGGTGCGGGCGATCTCGCGCAGCGCGCCGTCCACGTCCCTGGCCATCCGGGCCGCGTCGCCGCAGACGTAGAGGTGGGCGCCGTTCTGCAGCCAGTCCCAGAGTCCGAGGCCGTGCTCGCGCATCCGGTCCTGGACGTAGACCTTGTTGCGCTGGTCCCGGGAGAAGGCGAGGTCGAGGCGGTCCAGGTGGCCCGAGGCCCGGAAGTCGGCCAGCTCCTCGCGGTAGTAGAAGTCCGTCGACCGCCGCTGCTCTCCGAAGAACAGCCAGTTGGGGCCGGTGTGGCCGCGGGCCCGGCGGTCCTCCAGGAAGCCGACGAAGGGGGCGACGCCGGTGCCGGGGCCGATCATGATCATCGGGGTGACCGGGTCCGCCGGGGGCCGGAAGTGCGCGGTGGGCCGGACGAAGACCGGCACCGGGCCGTCGGTCGCGCGGTCGGCGAGGTAGGTGGAGCAGACGCCCTTGCGGATCCGGCCGGCGCCGTTGGGGTGGCGGACCACCGAGACGGTCACCCTGATCTCGTCCGGGTGGACCAGCGGGCTGGAGGAGATCGAGTACAGCCGGGGCTGGAGGGGCTTCAGCACGGCCGCCCAGTCGGCGGCCCCGGCCCGTACCGCCAGCGCGCCGACCACGTCGACGGCCTGCCGGCCCCAGGTCCACTTGGCCAGCTCACCGGTGTTGTCCGGCCGCAGCAGCCGCTTGAGGGCGCGGTCGCCGGACCGCTCCCCGACGAAGCGGAGCAGGTCCGGGGTGATCCTGGCGATCTCCAGGTGGCCGCCCAGGGCTTCGGCGAACGGGAGCTCCCCGGCGCCGGGGACGGTGACGGGGGCGTCCGGGTCGAGGCCGGTGACGGCCAGCCACTCGGCGACCAGCTCGGGGCAGTTCCGGGCCCGGACACCCAGGACGTCGCCGACCCCGTAGCCGAGGTCGCCTTCCGTACCGTGGCCGCCGCCCCGGGTGGCGAAGGCGAACTGCCGGACCTCCTTGGCGGAGCCGGGCAGGCTGAGCAGCCGGTTGCCGGTCACCCGGGCGCCGAAGGGCGACTCCTTGGAGTACCCGGTCCGGGGCACGGGGACGGTCGCCGGGGCCGCCGGCGACGGCGGGAACGGCGGGGACGGCGGGAACGGCGGGGACGGCGACGACGGCGGGGCGGTGGGGGTGCCGCGATCGGCCGGGGTGGCCAGGGCGGCCACCACCTGCTCCAACCACCGGTCGGCCGCGTCCTGGTAGTCGGGCTCGCAGTCCGCGCGCGGGGCGATCCTGGTCGCGCCGAGCTCCCCGAGCCGCCGGTCGAGGCGGCGCCCGTGGCCGCAGAAGTCGCTGTAGCTCGAATCGCCGAGCGCGAGCACGGCGTAGCGCAGTCCCTCGGCGTCCGGCGGTGCGTCGGCGAGCACCGCCTCCCAGAAGCCGGCGCCGTTGTCGGGGGCCTCGCCGTCGCCGAAGGTACTGGTGATCAGGAGCACCGGTGTCCCGGCCGCCAGGGTGGCAGGCCCGGCCTGGTCCATGGCGAGCAGCAGCGGCTGCCAGCCCTCGGCGCTCAGGCGCTCGGCGACCGCGGCGGCGATCCGCTCGGCGGTGCCCGTCTGCGAGGCCCACAGGACGGTCACGGTCCGCCCCGGTTCCGGGACGGCCGACGGCCCGGCCGCGTCCTCGGCAGCTTCCGGTGCTCCCACCGGTCCGAGCGCCCCCGCCACCCCCGCCGCGAGTCGGGAGTACGCCCCGGCCAGAAGGCCGTTGACCCACCGCGCCCGCTCGGGGTCGACCGGCGCCTGCGCCGGCAGTACCGGCACCCCGGCGGCCCCGGCCGGCGCGGCCGGGACACCGGCCAGGAAGCCCGCCAGGTAGGTGCGTTCGGCGGCCGTCAACAGCGGGGCCTCGACCGAGTCGACGCCCAGCAGCCCGGCCAGCGCCGCGAGCTGCGACCCCTCGACCGACCGCTGCTCGACCGACGGCGCGGGCTCCGCCGACGGCACGGGCTCGGCCGCTGGCGTGCACTCCACACCCTCCTCCGGCGGGACCGGCGCCGCGACCGGACGCAGCGCGACCGCGCAGACCTTCAGCTCCGGCTGGAACGAGACCGGGTCGACCGCGTCACTGGTGACCGCGTTGATGCTGAGGTACTCGCCGAACAGGTCGTTCCAGTGGAACGGCGCGAAGCAGTCCCCCGGCCGCACCCGGTCGGTGACCACCGCCGGCAGCACGGCCCGCCCGCGTCTCGACGCCACCTCCAGCCGGTCGCCGTCCACCACCCCGAGCGCCTCCGCGTCCTGCGGGTGGATCTCGACGAACGGGCCCGGGTCGAGCCGGTTGAGCGCGGCGACCCGGCCGGTCTTGGTGAGGGTGTGCCACTGGTGCTGCAGCCGACCGGTGTTGAGGCAGAACGGGTAGTCCTGGTCCGGCAGTTCGGCGGGCGGCAGGTGCGGCCGGGCGAAGAACACCGCCCGGCCGGACGGGGTCGGGAAGGCCAGCCTCGGCCGGCTTCCGTCCGGCCGCTCCAGCAGCGTCTGACTGACGCCGTCATTGAGGTAGCGGACGGGGTTTCGCTCCGGCCCGTCCGGATCGGCGGCCGGCCACTGCACGGGGGTGTCCCGCAGCCGGGCGTAGCTCACGCCCCGCAGGTCCCAGCCGGTCTTCGGGTTCCAGGCCCGCTTGAGCTCCTCGAAGACCTCCTCCGCGCTCCCGTAGTCGAAGCCCTCGGCGAAGCCCATCTCGCAGGCCACCCGGGCGATGATGCGCCAGTCCGGCAACGCCCCGCCGACCGGGTCGGCGGCCGGACGGGCCAGGGTGAGGCCGCGCTCCGAGTTGACCAGCACCCCCTCCGTCTCGGTCCAGAGGGCGGCGGGCAGCACCACGTCGGCGTAGGCGTTGGTCTCGGTGTCGGCGAACACGTCCTGGGTGATGACGAGTTCGGCCGCCTCCAGCCCGGCGATGACGGTCTTCCGGTTGGCGACCGAGGCGACCGGATTGGTGCAGATGATCCAGCACGCCTTGATCTCCCCCTCGGCCATCCGCGAGAACATCTCGACGGTGCCCCGGCCGACCTCGGTGCGCAGCGTGCCGGGCGGCAGGCCCCAGAGCTCCTCCGTGAAGGCCCGTTCCGCCGGGTCCAGCACCGACCGCTGCCCTGGCAGGCCGGGCCCCATGTAGCCCATCTCCCGGCCGCCCATGGCGTTGGGCTGGCCGGTGAGGGAGAACGGGCCGCTGCCGGGGCGGCAGATCGCGCCGGTGGCGAGGTGCAGGTTGACCAGGGCGTTGGTGTTCCAGGTGCCGTGGGTGGACTGGTTGAGCCCCATGGTCCAGCAACTGGTCCACTCCGCCGCCGCGCCGATCAGCCGGGCGGCGGCGCGGATGTCCTCCTCGGCGAGTCCGGTGGTCCGGGCGACCTCGGCGGGCGGGTAGTCCGCCAGGAAGCCGGGCATCCGCTCCCAGCCCTCGGTGAACTCCTCGATGAAGGCCGGGTCGGTGTCGCCGTTCTCGACCAGCAGGTGCAGCAGTCCGTTGAGCAGCGCCAGGTCCGTACCGGGCCGGATCTGGAGGAAGAGGTCGGCCTTGTCGGCGGTCGCGGTGCGCCGGGGGTCGACGACGATCAGCTTGGCGCCCGCCTTCTTGACCCGGTCCATCATCCGCAGGAACAGGATCGGGTGGCAGTCGGCCATGTTGGAGCCGATCACCAGGAACACGTCCGCGTGGTCGAGGTCCCGGTAGGAGCCGGGCGGCCCGTCCGCGCCCAGCGACAGCTTGTAGCCGCTGCCCGCACTCGCCATGCACAGCCGGGAGTTGGACTCGATCTGGTTGGTGCGGACGAAGCCCTTGGCGAGCTTGTTGACCAGGTACTGGGCCTCCAGCGTCAGCTGGCCCGAGACGTAGAAGGCCAGCGCGTCCGGCCCGTGCTCGTCGAGCACCGCCCGCAGCCGGCGCGCGGTCGCGGAGATGGCAGCGTCCACGTCCTCGGCCACGGGTTCGGCTCCCCGCTCGGCCCGGACCAGCGCGGTGCCCAGCCGCCCGGGCGCGGCGAGCATCTCGGCGGTGGTGGCGCCCTTGGTGCACAGCCGGCCACCGTTGACGGGGTGGTCGCGGTCCCCGGAGGACTTCACCACGGTGCGCCGGCCCGTCGCCCCGTCGACGGCCACGTCGAGCAGCATGCCGCAGCCGACACCGCAGTACGAGCAGACGGTGCGCACACGCTGGACGGGCTTCGGGTCCGGTACCGTCACCACGGCTCCCTCTCAGGTAGCGATCTCCGGCCTCGGTCCTGCCGGTCCGTGCCGTCCGACGGTGAGGAGGCCCACCACCGGCACCGTAGGAAGACGGCGTTAACACGAGATCACGAACCCGGACGCCGTGCGTAAACCCCGCCGCACGGCCGGCACCCACCCCGGTGAGCCCGGGCCGGCCGCACCGCCCGCCGGACCTGCCGAACCTGCCGGACGCGCCCGGTCCCGCGGACCCGCCCGACCGGCCGACCGACCGACCGGCCGACCGCCTTCGCACAGTGGCACGGCGGGCGGCCCGTTGCCAAGACGCCGCCGCGCCCGGACCCGCCGGGCGGCGGGGACGGGCGCGGGGACGGGCGGGAGATGGCTCGAAGGTCGGTCAGTGCGACACCGGTGACGTCGGCGGCACCGGTGACGTCGGCGGCACGGTGACCGGGGAGGAGGCGCCGGAGAGGACGAGGCTCGGCGTCCCGCTGCCGTCGGCGGGGGTGGACCAGACGTCGGTGGCCTTGCTCCCCCCGTGGGCCGGGAGGGCGTAGGCAAGGGTGCTGTCGTCGAGCCACGCGGCCTGGTCGTCGACGCTCCGGGTCTCGGCGAGCGGGTGCTCGTGGAGGTCGGCCAGGTCGAGGACGTAGAGGCGCCAGGGCGCGACGGGGTCGGCGGAGACCTTCTTCTTGAAGGCGATCCGGGTCCCGTCCGGCGAGAGCGAGGGGCACTCGACGTTCTCCCGCAGGGTGCGGGCCGACCAGGCCTTGAGGTCGCCCTCGACCAGGTGGGTGCGGCCGGCCGTCGACACGGTGGCGTAGAAGCGGTTGTCGTCGGCCGCGAAGTTGACACCCCAGTAGTTGATGTCGGCGGCGTGGTAGCGGCTGTCCCCGATCGTCAGCGGGATCTCCTCCACGGACTTGATCAGATAGCCGGTGCGCAGGTCGAGGACCGAGGTCCGGGTCGAGAACCGGCCGGCGGCATATGAGTCGCCGACCGCGAAGGTGGTCCAGGACAGCACCTGGCCGGAGGGCGACACCCGGGCCCGGTTGGGGATGCCGGGGACGGTCACCTTCCGGAGCTCGGTGAACCGCCGGTCGTAGACCACCGCCTCGGTGCGGGCCGGGGTGCCGGGCAGGGCGCGCAGGCACAGGGCCCGCTCGCCCGCGGCGTAGAACCGGGCGCAGGACGGGCCGTCCGGCGCGCCGCCCGGGCTGCGGGCGACCCGGCCACTGGCGGTGTCGCGGTAGTAGAGGCCGGGCTCCTCCAGGCTGAACGAGGCTTCCGCCGCGACGAGTTGCGGCCCACCGCCGCGTTGCCGGGCGTGCAGCACATAACCGAGGGAGCCGCCCAGGAGGACGAGGACGGCGAGGATCAGCACGGTCGAGCGGGACTTCATCGGGCCTTCCTTCCCGGGAGGATCCGCCAGGCGGCGGTGAGGGCGGCGGCCAGGGCGAGGGCGGCCGCGGCCAGGGCAGGGCGCGGGCCCCACCACGTCCAGACCGCGCCGAAGCCGGCGGCGCCGACCAGACGGGCCAGGGCCTGGCCGGTCTGCAGGACGGCGAGCCCGCTCGCCCGGCCGTGGGCCGGGAGCGCGGGCGCGGCCAGCGCCATCAGCACGCCGTCGGTGGCGGCGTAGAAGACGCCGAGGAGGACCAGGACGAGCACCGCGACGGCCGGTCCGGCCGGGGCCAGCAGGGTGAGGTAGGCGGCGAGCAGGGCGCCGTGGCCGAGGAGGAACGGGATCCGCCGTCCGCTCCGGTCCGCGAGCCGCCCGGCCGGGACGGCGAGCAGCAGGTAGCAGGCCGCCGAGCCGAGCGGCAGCAGGGGGAAGAGCGCGGCCGGGAGGTCGAGGCCGCGCTGGAGCAGCAGGTAGAGGAAGGAGTCGCCGATGGTGGCGGCGCCGAGGAGGGCCGCGGCCACGACCACCCGCCGGAAGGCGGGGTCGGCGAGCACCCGGGGCGCGGTCCTGACCGGCTTGGCCGGCTTGGCCGCCCGGGCAGGCTTCAAGGCCCGGACGGGCTTCGGGGCCGGGACCGACCTGGCGAGGGCGGTCGGCGCCGCCGGGTCGGCGGGGACGAACAGCCTCAGCACCACCACGCCGAGCAGGCCGGTGGCGAAGCTGACGACGAACACCGCGTCGTAGGCGTCCGCCGTCGCCCACAGGACGAGGAACGCGACCAGCGGACCGAGCAGCGCCCCGGTGGTGTCCATCGCCCGGTGCACGCCGAACGCCCGGCCGAGCGCCTCCGGCGGCGCGCTGAGCGTGATCATCGCGTCCCGGGGGGCGGTGCGCACGCCCTTGCCGAGCCGGTCGGCGGCCATCGCGGCGGCGATCCCGCCGGCCGCCCCGCCCGCCAGCAGCAGGCCGAGCCGGGAGAGGGCCGAGAGCAGGTAGCCGGCCCCGGCGACGGTCCGGTGGCGGCCGCCGCCGCGGTCGGCGAGCCGCCCGCCGAGGAGCCGGACCAGCGCCGTGGCGCCATTGAACAGCCCGTCGAAGAAGCCGAACTGGAGGGGTGACAGGCCGAGGCCCAGCACCAGGTAGAGCGGCAGCACGGCGGTGACCATCTCCGAGGAGATGTCGGTGACCAGGCTGACCGCGCCGAGCGCGACGACCGTACCGGGGACGCGCCGCCCCGCCCCGACGGGGCGGGGCGGCGCGTCCGAACGGCGGCCGGTGGTGGCCAGGTACATCATCAGTGGCAGCTGTAGGTCGGGCTGGTGTCCTTGGCCTTGCCGTCCGTGCCGACGTAGCTCCAGCCGTACCCGGAGTCGGTGAAGTCGAGCTTCAGCACGCCGTACTCGCCGCTGATCCGCTTCTGGCTGTTCGGCTGGATCTGCTCGATCGGGTAGGGCTCGGCGCCGCCCATCCCGCCGACGATCTCGACGATCCCGTCCGCGGTGGCCTTGCCGTCCGGGTCCTGCGGGGCGAACCGCTCGTAGTGGTGGTCGTGCCCGTTGAGCACCAGGTCGGCCTTGGCGTCGTAGAGGATCCGCCACACCGGCCGGGAGACCGGGTCGTTGCCGTGCCCGCCCGAGGAGTACAGCGGGTGGTGCCAGTAGGCGGCGACGCACTTCTTGCCGTTCGCCGCGAGGTCGGCCTTCAGCCAGTCGATCTGGGCGCTCTGGTCGAAGGCGTTGGAGTCGAGGGCGACGAAGTGCCAGTTGCCCTCGTCGAAGCTGTACCAGCTCTTGCCCTGCGGATAGGCGATGCTGCCGAAGTAGGACTTGTACCCGGCGAGCGAACCGGCCGGGTCGTAGGTCTCGTGGTTGCCGGGGACGGGGTGGGTCTTCGCCTTGAACGCGCCCCAGGTCTTGTCGTAGTAGGCCTTGAAGTCCGCCAACCTGGCGTCGTCGTACTGGTTGTCACCCATCGTCAGATAGAACTTCGGGTCGATCCGCTGGGCGAGGGCCGCGGTCTTCGGGTGCGCGCAGGCGCTGTCCGAGGCGGTGCACTGCGCGGCGATGTCGCCCGCCGCGACCACGGTGAAGGCCCCGCCCGGCGTGGTCCCGGTCGGGGACGGTCCGGTGGGCGTGGGCGAGGGCGTCGTGTCCGCGGTCCCGTAGACCTCCATCTCGAACAGCGAGTACCCGTAGGACGTGCCGCGCGCCGTCCCGTACATCCGGACGTAGCGGCCCTTCCCGGTCAGGCCGGTCCACTCGTCCGTCCCGCCGTTGCCCGCCTTCTCCTCGGCGACCGAGGTCCAGGTCGCCCCGTCCGCGGACACCTCCAGGCGGTACGCCTTCGCGTACGCGGCCTCCCAGACCAGCTTGATCCGCGAGACGGCGGCGTTCGCCCCGAGGTCGACCCGCAGCCACTGCGGGTCCTTCCCCTCCGTGCTCGCCCACCGCGTACCGGTGTTCCCGTCGAACGCCTTGCCGGCCGCGTACGACGAGCCCTCCGTGGACGAGGCCGTGGCAGCCTTGCCCCGCGAGAGCAGCGGATCGGCCGCCGCTCCCGCCCGCCCGGACCAGCCGAGCAACAGTCCGCCCACCAGCACGAGCACGGCGGCGAACACTCCGATGTGTACAGGCCTCACTGAGACTTCGGGACGCATCCCTGGACTCCCTGACCTCGAACGACGGCGAGAGCTGGACTCCGGCCGGCGCGCACGCGA
Organism: Streptomyces sp. XY431; assembly: GCF_001279805.1. Lineage (NCBI taxonomy): Bacteria > Bacillati > Actinomycetota > Actinomycetes > Kitasatosporales > Streptomycetaceae > Streptomyces > Streptomyces sp. XY431. The sequence continues at coordinate 9,489 of NZ_LGDO01000062.1, read as the reverse complement.
GCCCGCCGGCCGAGCGGTGGCCCGCACCACCGCGGCGGCCGGGTCAGAGCTCTCGCTGAGCACGTCACGCCCCGACGGTGCGGGCGCCGCGCCAAGCCGCCGACGGGGAGCCTAGTGGTAAGTAAAGTTTCCTGACAATACCCGGACCGTGCCGAACTCCCCTGCGAACCTCATGCGAACTCCCCTGCGAACAAACGGCCGTACCTCGACCGACCGGCGGGGCGCTGGAGCAGGCAGCCGCCGAGCATGCTGCTTCCCGGGTCGTAGACCCCTTGTTCTACGGCGGACGTGGGGGCGGCTTTCGTACGGTCGTCCGCACCGATGACCCGGCCGGGAGGCGGTGTCGCGCTCTCGGAATGCCAGTGGTCGGAACGGGGGGTGTTCATCTCGGTCCAGTGGATCGTGGACACCAGGTACTCCTCGTGGTCGAACGTGCAGGGGCACGAAGAGACTTCGACGAGGAGCAGGGCAAACGGCCCGTGCTGCAGCACGGGTGCGTGTGTCGGGGCAGGTGGACGGGCCGGCGATGAACTCGATCGACCGCCGCTCCCGTTGCTACCGGTGAGGGTCCGTCGGGCGGCCGCCCGGCGGGTCGCCCGCCCCGGCATCACCGGGCGGTCGACGAGGCCCCGACCAGAGCGACCAGGAGCAGACATGAACAAGATCAAGGCCGCCGTCGCGGCCCTCGCCGCCCTCGCCGGAATCGGTCTGAGCGCGGCTCCCGCCTCGGCGGGTGACATCAACATCCCCGCGCGCTGCAGCGACAAGCAGTTCGGCGGCAGCTTCCTGTGCGGCGGTGACTTCCGTGACGGCGTGACCTACTTCGGCTTCCAGGACGGAAACAGCGAGATCTTCGTGATCGGCACCGACAACGCCGTGTGGACGCGCTGGACGAGCGGCAGCTCCCACAAGCTGAGCAGCTGGACCTCCCTGGGCGGCTACTTCACGAGCAAGGTCGTGATCACCCGCCAGACCCTCGGCGGCGCCTTCACCATCACCTCGCGCGGCAGCGACTACAACCACATGTGGTCCCGGGACCGCAGCCAGAACGGGAACTGGAACAACTGGTACGTCGACGGGCCGCCGATAGCCGGCGGCGGGAAGGTCGTACCCGGGTCCCAGGAGCCCGCGGCGACCGCTCTCTGACCGCTCCCCCGACTGCTCCCGGCCTCCTCCCCGTGCCCCGGTCGGCAGACCGCGGCACTCGGGCGGACGACTGTCGCTCGGTGCGGTGCCCGGCGGGGACTCCGCCGGGCACCGCACCGGCGCGAGCCGCCCGCCGGTGCTCCCTTCGGCCTTGAAGAGCAGGCCCGCAGCCTGCCCGCAGCCGCGCGGCGTCCGCGGCCCCCGGGCCCAGTGGGAGCCGGACGGTCATTCGTCGTCGAGCCGCCGGAGAACCTGTGTGAAGTCGCCGTCGTCGAGGAGGCCGGCCAGCACCTGCGTCATGTTGTCGATGTCGGGATCCCGGACGACGAGGCCGTCGGAGCACGAGAAGCAGCGGCCGCCCTGCGCCTCACCGGTTCGGGACCATCTCTGCATGATGCGTTCGACCTCGGCAAGCGCGAACACGGTCTCCAGCGAGAGCCGTCCGTTGTCAGCCGGACCTCGACATCGACGTTGCACACCACGTCCAGGTCCTCACAAGAGACCACGCTCGACAGCAGGCTGACCACAGCCAAGGCGGGACCATTCCCGGACGCTTCAGCGGCGGCGAGCCGCCGCACCCCGTCCTCGAAGAGCCGTCCCGCCACGGCGGTCATCGCCTCGGTCGCGCAGCCGCGCCGCTGCACGCCCGCCGAGAGACGAACGATGCACAACCGGCTGACGGAACGGACGTTGACAGGCTGTCTACCGGGGCCTCCTACGATCCGGGCGCGGGGGATTCCAGGGAGAGACGGAGCACACGGACATGCGAAGGCGGAACGGGCGGCAGCGCCGCCCAGGTAGGTATCGGACCTTGGGTCAGTTGCTGGGACTGGCCCTGATCGCGGGACTGTTGCAGGCGCTGCTCCTGCCACCCGGCCAGGCCGCGGCGGTCGTCCCGGAGCGGGGGATCGGGGAACGTGCGATCACGTTCAACGCCCAGGGCGGCAACAAGTGGAGCTTTATCCAGGGGAGCCTCATGGCGGCGGCCGATGTGGTGGCGCTCCAGGAGGTCAACACGGTGCCGGACACGTTCGAGCCGGCGGACGAGATCCAGAACAACTTCAACAATCCACTGCAGAACGCCCGCGGCGAAGGGATCATGAAATACCGGATCCGCGCCAAGGACTGGGGCAAGAAGGGGGCCAGCGGTCCGGAGGGGCGGCTGTACCATCTGGACATCCTCGACAAGAGGATGTGGGGCGGCGCGGATCCTGCTGACGACCAGGAAATCGACCCGGACACGCAGAAGAACGCGCAGAAGTCCATGGCCATCTGGTTGCGGGCCCCGCTCGCGAACCCGAACACCGACATCAGGGTCATCTTCCCGGAGGCGGACAACCTGAAGTGGATCAGGTCACGGCCGGCCTTCGGGGTCCGCGTCAACGGGGTGTGGTATTTCGACATCCATTCCGCGGCGATCCGCACGAATTTCAGTCCGAATCCGCACTCCCGGGAACTGGTCAACGCCATCGAGGCCGCGGTCGGCGACCAGCCGTGGCGCGCTCTCGGCGACTTCAACACCGACGCGCAGACCTTCAGGTTCTTCAACAAGTACTACGCCGCGAACAATGGTGAACCTTGGGGCACTCCGGTGGGGACCCAGAACGGCGGCATGGGACTGGACTTCATGGTGACCAACCATCCGATCACCCGCATGACCGTCACCAGGAATTCCGCGAACGACGGCTCGGACCACTACCCCGTGGGCTTCGCCGTGACCGCCCTGGGGGGCTGCAATCCCCAGACGAAGTGGGGCGACAGGACCGCCTACGCCGGCGCCCAGCCCGCCCCCCGCGTCGCCTTGGCCGACGAGGGCGGCGACGCCTGCACGTCGAAACCGGCAGCCGTCGTCTCCCTGGGTGACAGCTACATCTCCGGTGAGGGCGGCCGGTGGGCGGGCAACGCGCTGACGGCACCGGAAGGGGACGTCTGGGGGACCGACCGGCGGTCGCGGTGCCAGGCGGGGCAGGACTGCGTGTACGACGCGACGTCCTACGACTTCAACGGAAACCGGTGCGACCGCTCGGACGTGGCGCCGATCAAGGGAGCGGAGTTCGAGGACGTGCCGCCGGAGCGACGCTTCAACCTCGCCTGCTCCGGGGCGACGACCAAGAACATCCTCTCCGACGGGTTCAAGGGGGAGAAGCCACAGGTCGAGCAACTGGCCGACCTCGCCGCCGTCTACGACATCCGCATGGTCGTGGTGTCCATCGGCGGCAACGACCTGGACTTCAGCGGCATCGTCGCGAACTGCGGGGTGGCCTACTTCGTCGCCGACAGCACCCTGAAACAGCCCTGCTCCCGGGCCAAGGAGGGGGAGTTCGCGGGCAGGCTCAACACCGTACGGGCCGAGGTCGTCAAGGCGCTGACCGCGGTCCGAGCCACGATGGTCCGGGCCCGACAGTCGAACTACGAGCTGGTGCTCCAGTCCTACCCGAACGTGCTTCCCGGCAAGGACGCACTGCGGTACGGCGAGGGCCAGACCTCGGAGGGCGGGACGGTCGACCGGAGCCGCTATGCGACGGGCGGGTGCCCGTTCCTCAAGGCCGACGCGGACTGGGCCCACACCTCCGTCGTGCCCCGGATCAGCGGGATGCTGCGCCAGGCGGCCGGGACGGCCGGGGCACGCTTCCTGGACGTGCAGAACGCCTTCGCCGGACACGAGCTGTGCGCCAACACCGCGCAGCAGGCGACGAACGCGAACAGCAACGGCGCCCCACTGCCGGCGGACAAGGCCGAGTGGGTGCGCTGGGTCCCCTACCTCCCGGGCTGGGAGAAGTGGGCGACCATGCGGCAGGGCGACGCCCAGGAGGCCATCCACCCCAACGCGTTCGGCCAGCAGGCGCTGTCGCGGTGCCTGACCGAGTTCGGGAGGGTGGCGTCGGGCTCCAAGGAGTACATCTTCACCTGCGCCGGTTCGGGTGACGGCATGGCCGTCACTCCCGATGCCTCCGCGCGGCGTGAAGGCATCGTTCTCCTGCGCAACGCCCGCACCAACGAGGTGCTGGACGACGAGGGGAAGGCCCCCGACAGCTATCTCCTCACCAGCCCCTACCTCGGGCGTCCCGGCCAGCGGTGGCTGCTCCACAACGTGGGCTCGAAGATCTCGTTGCAGTCGCAGCGCAACGGCGGCTTCCTGGACCGGGGCAGCGCCAGCAACTGGACGTACCTGGCCGGCGCCGAAGCAAGCTGGACCGTCGTCCCGACCGGGGACGGCGACAAGGTCAGGCTCACCATCGGCGACTCCGCCAAGTGCCTGACGCAGGACCCGGGACGGGAGACCTCGGGCGGGAAGTGGGTCAGCGTCTTCGGGTGCTCCGAGGACCGCATGAAGGACATGCAGACTTGGTACATCGAGTACCCCGACGACATCGTCCTCACCCCCGCCGACGGGGACACCGCCGCCACCAACCCGCGCGAGGGCCAGCAGATGGAGCTGCGTTCGGGCACCGGCATGGCCGTGGACCTCAGCGGCGGTGACACCTCGCCCGGGACCAGTGTCCGGGCGTCGGCGCCCGACAGCGGTCCGGCCCAGCGCTGGGTGACGCGCGCGCTCGGCGGCGGCAACTGGCGCCTCGCGGCCGCGACGGCCCCGGGCATGGTCGTCGACCACAACCCGGGACCGCACACGACCCATCTCGTCGGGGCCGAGGAGGGCAACACCAATCAGGTGTGGCAGGCGAAGGGCGCCGGCGCCGGCTGGTACCAGCTGGTGAGTGGCACCGACGGCGGCTGTCTGACCGCCGGGGCCGAGGGCGAGGCGCTCGCCGTGGCCGCCTGCGACGCCGACAACAAGGCACAGCGGTGGATGTTCCTGGACGCCGGGACCGGTTCCGAGACCGGCACCATCCGCGGCCTGGGCGACAAGTGCGTGGAGCCGCGCGGCGGCAGCCGGGACGACCGGACCCCGGTCCGGCTGGCGGACTGCGCCGGCTCCGACGGGCAGGTGTGGACGGTGGCGGCCGACGGCTCGCTGCAGGCGCTGTCCAAGTGCCTGGACGTCGACGGCGGGCGCAGTGCCAACGGCACGCCCGTCCAGCTCTACGAGTGCAACGACTCGCCCGCCCAGAAGTGGATCCACACCGCGCGCCAGGAGCTGAAGAACCCGAACACGGGCAAGTGCCTGACCGTTCCCGGCTCCGACACCACCCGGCAGCTGGAGATCTCGGACTGCGCCGGCAGCCCCGCCCAGAAGTGGCGGCTGTCCGCCCGCCCGGTGGGCCAGCCCGGCGGCGGAGACGCGGGCGACCCGTTCGACGCCGCCCCGGACACCCGCGGCACCAAGCCGGCCACGACGGGCGACTGCCGCCCCGAGGGCATGACCCCCACCGCGGGCACGGCGGCGCGCTACTGCGACGTGTACGACAACGCGGGCCGCGAGTGGGTCGGCAACGACCGCACCCGGCGGGTGGTGGGCTACTTCACCGGCTGGCGCGCGGGCGAGAAGGGCGACCCGAAGTACCTGGCGTCGAACATCCCCTGGTCGAAGGTCACCCACGTCAACTACGCGTTCGCCGACGTGAAGGACAACCGGATCAGCATCGGCGACCCGAACGACCCGGCCAACCCGGCGACCGGTACGACCTGGCCGGGCGAGAAGAACGCCATGGACGGCTCGCTGCCGTACAAGGGGCACTTCAACCTGCTGAACACCTACAAGAAGCAGCACCCGGCGGTGAAGACGCTGATCTCGGTCGGCGGCTGGGCGGGCACGCGCAACTTCTACGCGATGACCACCAACGCCGACGGCTCGGTCAACCAGGCCGGCATCGACACCTTCGCGGACTCCGTCACCGCCTTCCTGGACCAGTACGGGTTCAACGGCGTCGACATCGACTACGAGTACCCGACCGCGCTCCCCAACACCGGCAACCCACTGGACTGGGACGTCTCCAACCCGCGCCGCAAGGGCCTCCAGCAGTCCTACAACGCGCTGATGAAGACCCTGCGCGAGAAGCTGGACCGGGCCGGCGCGGGCAAGGGCCGCTACTACCTGCTGACCTCGGCCGGGTCGTCCTCCGGCTACCTCGTGCGCGGGCTGGACGCCGGGCAGGCGCTCCAGTACCAGGACTTCGTCAACGTCATGACCTACGACCTGCACGGCTCCTGGAACAAGTTCGTCGGCCCGCAGGCCCCGCTGTACGACGACGGGCGGGACAACGAGCTGGCCGACGCCGGGATCTACAACGACCAGGCGCCCAACACCAAGGACTTCCAGAAGGAGGGCTACTTCAACACCGACTGGGCCTACCACTACTACCGCGGCGCCCTGCCGGCCGGCCGGATCAACCTCGGCATCCCGTACTACTCGCGCGGCTGGCGCGACGTCCAGGGCGGCACCGACGGGCTGTGGGGCACGGCCACGATGCCGGACCAGGCGCAGTGCCCGCTGGGCACCGGCGGCCGTGGGCCCGCCAACGCGCAGTCCTGCGGGTTGGGCGCGGTCGGGATCGACAACATCTGGCACGACCTGGAGAACGAGCGGGAGGTCGGTGCCGGGTCCAACCCGCTGTGGCACACCAAGAACCTCCAGGACGGCCGCACCCCCGGCTACCTGCGCTCCTACGGCGTCGACACCAACCTGCCGTCCGGGCAGCTGACCGGCACCTACGCGCCGAAGTACTCCGACGCGCTGCAGGCGCCCTGGCTGTGGAACGACGCCAAGAAGGTGTTCCTGTCCACCGAGAACGAGAAGTCGCTCGACGCCAAGGCGAAGTACATCGTCGACAAGGGCATCGGCGGCGCGATGATCTGGGAACTGGCCGGTGACTACGCCCAGCGCCCGGGCGGCGAATGGGGCATGGGCTACGACCTGACCACCCGCCTCGACAACGCCTTCAAGGGTGCCGGCGCCGCCGGCAGCACCAAGGCGGGCGGGCGGGCCCAGCCGGCCGAGGTGATCGACGTGAAGGCCGAACTGGTGGAATTCCCCACCGGGAAGGACGACTTCTACCCCGTCCAGCCGAAGCTGCGGATCTCCAACAACTCCGGCGTCACCCTCGCCCAGGGCACCGAGATCTCCCTCGACCTGCCCACCTCGATGCCGCCGATCGTCAAGGACAACGACTACAAGGAGATGAAGGGCCTCACACCCGGCCACACCGGCCCCAACACGGGCGGCCTCAAGGGGGACTTCCACCGGCTCACCCTCACCCTCGGCTACTGCGAGGACCTGGCGCCGGGCAAGTCCCGGGACATCGACCTGAAGTACTACCTTCCGGTCACCGGGCCGTCCAATGTGACGTTCAGGATCGGCGGCCGCGAGTTCGGCTCCACCGGGGACCAGCGCCGCGACGTCCGGACGGTGACCCCGCCGACCCCCGCCGCGGGCAGCTCCTGCCAGGCCCCGGACTGGCGACAGGGCCAGGTCTACCGGCCCGACGGCGGACGGCTGTGGCGGATGTACGACAAGGGCGACAAGGGCTGGCAGTTCGAGTACGGCGACAGCCCGGCCGGGAAGCCCATGATGATCGACAACTTCGCCGACCAGTCCCGGGCGCACCTGGTCGAGGCGATGGAGCAGAACCCCAACCAGTACTGGCGCGTCCAGCCGGCGGGCGGCGGGCTCTACACGATCGGCAGCGGCGGCCGGTGCCTGACCGCCACCGCCGCCCGGCAGGACCTCGCCTCCCTCCCGTGCGACGGGCGGAACGAGCAGAAGTGGCGGCTCGTCCCGATCGCCGACAACGGCAGTGAGGGCGCCCCCGGCGCACCGAAGCACAACGGCCTGTTCAAGCTGCGCTCCGCCGGCGGCAGCGACATCGAGGTGTCCGGCGGCGCCACCACCCGGGAGACCCACCTGCTCACCGGCGACCCGGCCGCCTCGACGGCCGCGTTCGTCAAGTACCAGGGCTTCTACTGGTATGCGCAGTGGTACACCACCGTCGCCCCCGGGACGGCGGAGTCCAACGGCGGCCGGCCCTGGAAGAAGCTCAGCCCGGCTCCGTGACCTCTGTGACCCCGTGACCCCCCGCGGCACCGGCCCGGCCCTCCCACCAGGGGGCCGGGCCGGTGTCCTTCCTACGTCTCCGGTTGCTCCTCCGCCGTCAGGATCGCCAGCAGGCCGGGGAAGCGCTGCTCCAGGTCGGTGCGCCGGAGGCTGGCCATCCGGCTGTTGCCCCGTTCACCCTCGTCGGCACCGCCCGCCCCAAGCCCGAGCGCGTCGACGACCTGCGGCAACTGCTGCTGTCGTTCGTCGAACCGACCCGCCGGGAGCCCGGCTGCCTGGAGTACCACTTCCACGAGGACCGCGACGCCCCGGGCGTCTTCGTCTTCTACGAGGCCTGGCGCAGCGAGGCCGACCTGGAGGCCCACCTCGCCCTGCCCCACCTGCGCGACTTCTGGGAGCGCCGGATGGACTACCTGGAACAGGACCTGGAGATCCGCCGCCTCACCATGCACAGCCCCTACCAGGAGCGGCCTGTTCGCTGACACGCCACAAGAGGGCGTTCGATACTGAATCAGGCAGCTGCAGGCGGTTTCGGGCGGAGGTATTGCCCGACTTCGTCGGGGCTGGTGCTCAGGCGGGCGGTCATGGGGTTGACCATGGCCCAGTGGATCATTGAGCGTGACCGGTCCGGCAGTTCCTCGTAATCACGGTGGATCCGCCGGTACCGGGACATGACCCCGAAGGTCCGCTCGACCCGCCAGCGGATCGGCTGGACGACGAAGCCCTTCTGCTCCTTGTCGCGGGCGACCGCCTCGATGTCGATGGACAGGGCGGCGCCGGGCTTGACCACGGCGTTGTTGCAGCCGGCGTCCACCCACACCTTGGTCACGGTGGGCCACCGGACGGCGAGGGCGTCCAGGACCTGTTCGCCTCCCGGCGGAGTCCTGGGCTCCGGCGGCGGTGACGACCAGGACCAGGACCAGGTTGTCGGTGGCGATGTGGCGCTTGCGGCCCTCGCGGGACGGCGTGACTGCCATGCGGGACTGCGTCAACCAGTGGTTCAAGTTCGCACGCCGGCTCGCCCGGCAGGGCGTCACCCGACTGCGGGACTGCACCTCGAAGCAGCACCTGGTCGACGTACATGCCGCACCCCGCGCAACCGGCCTTGCCGCAGGTGCGGCACGTAGTTCGACGACACATCTCGGGACGGGCCACATCCTGGCCGTCCCTTCCGTCGGTGTGTCGCTCCGGTGGCCGATCGGGCGGGAGTGCGGTGATCGATCCTGTTGGCACCGGGACGGAGCCGCTCTCATGATTCCAGTCGGACGCGTGCTGTGCGGCCGTGACGGCCGCCGAGGTGCCCGTGAGCGGCCCGACCTGCCGGCCCGGGCCGGACGGCGAACGGGGGAGGGACCGGGCGGTGGCTCCGCCCGGTCCCTCCCCCCGTACCCCGG
>NZ_LGDO01000061.1:0-21922 GCF_001279805.1 Streptomyces sp. XY431 | reverse complement strand
GCTCCAGATCGGCCCCCGGCTGCGCCGGCTGCGCGAGCGCAAGGACCTGTCCCTGGCCGACCTGAGCCAGGCCACCGGCATCTCCAAGAGCACGCTCTCCCGGCTGGAGTCGGAGCAGCGCAAGCCGAGCCTCGAACTCCTGCTGCCCATCGCCGCCGCGCTCGCCGTCCCGCTGGACGAGATCGGCGCCGCCCCGGGCGTCCAGGACCCGAGGGTCCACCAGCACCCGGGCCGGGTCGACGGGCGGACCTTCGTGCCGCTCTCCCGCCACCGCACCGAGCCCCGCGCGTTCAAGATCCTGATCCCGGCCGCCCACCACACCCCCACCCTCGCCACCCACACCGGCCACGAGTGGCTCTACGTGCTCTCCGGCCGCCTCCGGCTGCTCCTCGGCGAGCACGACGTCGTGCTCGCGCCGGGCGAGGCGGCCGAGTTCGACTGCCAGAACCCGCACTGGTTCGGCTCCACCGGGGCGGGCGACGTGGAGGTCCTGAGCCTCTTCGGCAAGCAGGGCGAACGCCTCCACCTGCGTGCCCGCACCCGCCCGAAGGAGTCCTGAGGCGACCCCGGAGCTCCCGGCCCCCGGGCGCTGCGGGAAGTCGGCCGCGACGGCTTCCCCCTCCGCTGCGGGACTGTCACACTCCCCTCGTGAACACACGGGGGTTGTTCGCGCCGAAGCCGTTCGCCCGGGGGCCGGTCGCCGCCGTCGCGGCCGGGGCCGCCACGCTGCAGATCGCGACAGCGGGCCGATACGGCTTCCACCGCGACGAGTTGTACTTCCTGATCGCCGGTCGCCACCCCGCCTGGGGATATGTCGACCAGCCACCGCTCACCCCGCTGCTCGGGCGGGTGTCCACGGCGCTGTTCGGCGGCGGACCCGGCGACGGGCCGGTGGGCCTGCGGGTCGTGCCCGCCCTGCTCTGTGCCGCCACCGTCGTCCTGGTGGCCCTGCTGGCCAGGGAGTTGGGCGCCGGACGGGCCGGGCAGCTGCTCGCCGCCGGCGCCGCGGCCTGCTCGGCGTTCGTGCTCGCGGTCGGGCACCTGCTCAGCACCGCCACCTTCGACCTGTGCGCCTGGCTCCTGGTCTGCCTGCTCGCCCTGCGCCTGCTGCGCACCGGTGACGGCCGCTGGTGGCTCGCGGTCGGCGCGGCCACCGGGGTCGCGCTGCTGAACAAGGACCTCGTCCTGCTGCTGGCCGCCGCGCTCCTCCCGGCCGTGCTGCTGGTCGGGCCGCGCGGGGTGCTGCGCGGCCGGTGGCCGGCGGCGGGCCTGGCCGTCGCCGCGGCGGTCCCGCTGCCCGGCCTGTGGTGGCAGGCCGCGCACGGCTGGCCCGAACTGACCGTCGCCGGCGGCATCAGCGACCAGGACGGCACGGAGAACCGGCTGCTCCTCGTGCCGATGCAGTTCCTCTACCTGTCGCCCGTCCTGGTGCCCGTCTGGCTGGCCGGCTTCCGGCGCCTGCGCCGGGACGCCGAACTCGCCTGGGCGAAGCCCTTCGCGGTGACCTACCCGCTGGTGTGCCTGCTGGTGCTGGCGAGCGGCGGCAAGCCGTACTACGCGCTGCCCGCGCTGCTCGTACTGACGGCGGCGGGCTGCGAACCGGTCGCCCGGCGGCTGGCGGCGGCCGGGCCGCGCCGGATCCGGTCCTTCGCGGGCGCGCTCGCCCTGGGCGCGGCGGTCAACCTGGTGATCACCCTGCCCGTCCTCCCGGCCCGGCTGACCCCGGCCGTCAGCTGGATCTACCGGGAGCAGGGCGAGCAGATCGGCTGGCCCGAACTCGCCGCGGCCGCCGCCGCGGGCTGGCGCACCGTCCCGCCCGAACTCCGGGACCGGGCCGTGGTGTTCGCCGCCAACTACGGCGAGGCGGGCGCACTCGCCCACTACGGCCCGCCGCTCGGCCTCCCGGCGCCGTACTCGGGTCACATGAGCCTCGCCGACTGGGGGCCGCCGCCGGACGGCCTGGACGGGCCGGTCCTGCTCGTCCACCCGGAGGGATCCCCCGACGTGGAGCGGTACTTCACCGACTGCCGCCAGGTCGCCCGGGTCGACAACGGCCACGGTGTCCGCAACGAGGAGCAGCACGCCCCGGTCCTGGTCTGCCCGGGACCGCACCGGCCGTGGTCCGCGCTCTGGCCCGAACTACGCCGCTACTACTGAGAGTTCCGACGGTCCGCCGGGTCCTTCGAAGGGGCCCGGTGGCTCAGGAGGCGGCGTGCAGGGCGGTCGGCGTGCCCGGTGCCGGGGTCGTCGGCAGGCCGGCGCGGTGGGCGAGGGCGGCCGCCTCGCCCCGGGAGCCGACCTCCAACTTGGCCAGGATGTTCGCCACATGGAACTTCACCGTCGACTCGCTGATGTGCAGGGCGGCGGCGATCTCCCGGTTGCGGCGGCCCCGGGCGAGTTCGTCCAGGACCTCCAACTCCCTGGGCTGCAGGCCCTCCAGCGGTCGGGCCGCGCCGATCGGCCCGGCCGGGGCGTGCAGCGGCAGGTCGACCGTCACCGTGGTGCCCCAGCCCGGCACCGCCTCGACCGTCAACCGGCCCGCCAGCGCGGCGATCCGGTCGGCCGTGCGGTGGACGGCCAGCGCGTCGGCGGTCAGCAGGCCGGGCCCGTCGTCCCGGACGACGGCCCGCAGACCGTCCGCCACGAACTGCCAACTCACGTGCAGCCGGGTCAGACCGTCCTGCTCCAGCATGGCGAGCACGGTGGAGCGGACGGTGGTGCGGGCGGTGTGCGCGGTGTCGGTGGGCACCGAGCGGTCCCCCTCGGTCGGCGCCAGCAGGTCCAGCCGGACCGGGCTGTGCCGCAGCAACGGCCTTACCACGTCGGCGAGTCGGGCGAACGCGGTGGCGGCCGGCTCCTCGCTCAGCTCGCGGTCGAGGTCGCCGGCGCTGCGCAGGTCGAGCAGGGCGGTCACGGCCAGCTCGGTGGCGTTGCGCCGGGCGGTGGCGTCGTCCAGGCCGGCGGACCGCAGCGGTCCGAGGATCGCGGACAGCGCGGAGGCGTGGGCGCCGCTGAGCTCGGCGATCGCCCGGGCCCGGGCACTGGCCGAGGCGCGGGAGGCGGCGGCCTGCGCGGGCGCGGCGTCGACGGCGCGGTGGTGGGAGTGGGTGGTCAGCAGCTCCCACAGCTGCTGGAGCAGGCCGAGCGACCGCTCGGGCAGCGCCGCCGGTGACTCCGGCGGCTCCGGTGCGCGCCCGGACGGCCTGCCGTTGGCCCGTCCGGTCGGGACGGCCGGTCCGGTCGCGGCCGCGCGGACCAGCACCAGCAGGGCGCCGTTGCTCCCGGCCGGGGCCGACGCCACCGCGACCGCCGGGCGCGGGCGCCCGCCGAGCACGGCCTCGCCCTGCCAGGGGCGGCCGGGTGTGACCTCCTGGGCGAGCCGGGCCAGCTCGGTGCCGGTGATCCCGGCGGACAGGTCCTCGGGGCCGACGGCACTCGCGGGCGAGTAGGTGCAGACGCCGCTGAGCTGCGCCACCGCGATGTGCGGGACGAGTCCGGCGAGCACCTCGGAGAGCTTCGGCAGGATCGTCACCCGGGGGGCGCGCAGCACCTCGGCGGCGAGGGCGAGCACCCCCTCGGCGTCGTCCCAGGACCACTCGCCGCCGGGACTGCCGCTGTGCCCGCCACTGTGCTCACCGCTGTGCCCGCCACTGTGCTCACCGCTTTGCCCACTGCTGTGCCCACCGCTGCGCTCGATCATGCGACCGAGCCTAGTCCGCACCCGCCCGTACCCACCCGGCCGAACGGCCAGGTGGAACTGTCCGAACGGCCGGCCGGGCGGACGGGTCCGCCGTACCAGGCTGGAGCCCGTCACCAGGACGACGGCGGCCCTCGGCCCCGGCGTCCCCAGGTCCGGAAGAACGGTGGAGATCCTCCATGAGCAGCACCCCCAGCACCGCCGCCCCCAGCACCGCCGCCCTCGCGACGAAGGCCGTCGCCATCACCGAGTACGGCGCCGCGGACGTCCTGCGGCCGACCGTGGTCGAGGTGCCCGCGCCCGGCCCCGGCCAGGTCCGGGTGGCCGTGCGCGCCGTCGGCGTCAACCCGCTCGACCACAAGGTCCGCTCGGGCTCGCTCACCGAGCTGTTCCCGGTCACCTTCCCGGCCGTCCTCGGTTACGAGATCGCGGGCGTCGTGGAGGCCGTCGGCGCGGACGTCACCGAGTGGCAGCCCGGCGACGAGGTGCTCGGGCAGGTCTGGGGCGGCGGGTACGCGGAGTACGCCCTGGCGGCGGCGCACCAGCTGGTCCGCAAGCCGGCCGGGCTGGACTGGACGGTGGCCGCGGCGCTCCCGGTGGCCGCCGAGACCGCCTGGCGCTCGCTCGACCTGCTGGGCGTCGAGCCCGGCCGGACGCTGCTGGTGCACGGGGCGGCGGGCGGTGTCGGCACGCTGGTGGTGCAGTTCGCCCGGGCCCGGGGGATCCGGGTGATCGGCACCGCGAGCGAGGCCAACCACCCGTACCTGCGCGAGCTGGGCGCCGAGCCGGTCGTCTACGGGGAGGGCCTGGCCGAGCGGGTCCGCGCCGCCGCGCCCGAGGGCGTGGACCGGGTGCTGGACACGGCCGGGGCGGACGTGCTGCCGCTGTCGATCGAGCTGGCCGGCGGCGCGGAGCACGTGCTGACCATCGCCGACGCGCCGGGCGCCGCGCAGCACGGGGTCCGCTTCACCGCCGGCGACGAGCCGACCGACTACCTCCGCCCGGCGCTGGAGAGCGCGCTGGCCCTCGCCGCCGAGGGCGGCCTCAACCTCCCGCTGCACCGGGTGCTCCCGCTGGCGGAGGCGGCCGAGGCGCAGCGCGAGAGCGAGCGCGGCCATGTCCGGGGCAAGATCGTCCTCACCGTCGGCTGAGGACCCGGCCGAGGTGGCCGCTCACCGGGCCGGGGGTCGGCCGAGGCGCTCGACGACGACCATGGCCGCGTCGTCGTCGAGCCGTCCGCCGGCGTGCGCCAGCAGGTCGCGGCGCAGGTGCTGCAGCAGGGCGGCCGGAGCTTCGGCGGGGTGGGCGGCGGTCCGTTCGGCGACCCGCTCGGACAGGGGGTAGAACCGCCGCTCGGCGTCACGGGCCTCGATCACGCCGTCGGTGTAGATCAGCAGCCGGTCGCCGGGCCGGAACGGGAACTCCTCCACCACGTACGGCGCCGCGACCAGTTCGCCGAGGCCCAGCGGCGGCGCGGTGCGGCGGGGCTCCAGCGCGGTGACCCGGTCGCCGTGCAGGAGCAGCGGCGGGGGGTGGCCGCAGTCGACCAGGCGGACCACCGCGCCGTCGTCGGGGACGTCCAGGACGACGGCGGTGATGAACGACTCGCCGCTGTCGTCCGCCGCGGTGTCGGTCGGCCCGGTGGTGGTCGGCCCGGTGGCGGTCCGCCGGGTGCCGGGCGGCCCGGTGCGGCGGAACGCGCGCAGGCGCGGCCGGTCGCGGAGGCCGTCCTCCCGCTGCGCGCGCTGCTGCTCGGCGAGCTGGGCGAGGTCCCAGGCGATGCTGCCGTCCAGGTGGCCGACCAGGCCGGGCAGGTCCGGGTACAGGTGCGCGGCCGCCCGGAAGGCGCCCAGCAGCAGAGCCGCGTCGCCGAGCGAGGACAGGCCCTTGCCCCGGACGTCGCCGACCAGCAGCCGGGTGCCGGTGGCGGTGCGGGCCGCCGCGTAGAGGTCGCCGCCGACCTGGGCCTCGGCCTCGGCGGCGAGGTAGAAGGAGGCGAGGTGCAGCGGCCCGGTCCGCTCGGGCAGCGGGCGCAGCAGGACCCGCTGGGCGGCCTCGGAGACGGAGCGGACCTGTGCCAGCTCGCGTTCGTGCCGGTCGCGCAGCACCCGCAGGGCGACGATCAGCGCCGACACGGCGATCAGGGCGCCGAGCTGGGTCTCGTGGTTGGCCGTGGTGACACCGTCGCGCAGGATGCCGATGACGGTGAGCGCGGCGAGCGAGAGCAGGGCGACCACGGTGGTGGCCCGGGCACCGGCCAGGGACGCGGTGAGCGCGGGGGCGACGATCAGCAGCGGGCCCAGGTGGATGTCCGGCGGGGCGACCACGTCCACCACCGTGATCACCACGATCAGGGCGAGCGGTACGGCCGTCAGCGCTCGGCGGTCGGGCGCCCAGGACCGGCGGCGGTCGTGAGGGTGCCGGTGGTCGGGGTGCCGCGCGCGCGGGTGCCGTGCGCCGGGGCGCGACCGGTCGGGACGCCGTCCGCCGGGACGCCGCTCGTGGGAAGGCTGCCGGAGTGGCACCTCTCCTCTGTACACCGTCCGGGTGGTCTGCCGCACCCCGAGCCGGTGCCGTCGGCGCGCGACGGTGCGGCCGGGCCGGGTCAGTCCTCGGAGCCGTAGCGGGCCAGGTAGTCGGCGAACCGGGCGACGTCCTCGTCCGACCAGCCGGTGAAGCGGGCCGAGAAGGAGAGCCGCCGCTGCTCGTTGGCCTCGCGCAGCAGGGTGAGTCCGGCCTCGGTGGCCAGCAGGATCTGGCCGCGCTGGTCCTCCGGGTCGGTCTCGCGGCGCAGCAGTCCGAGCTTCTCCAGTGCGGTGACCTGGCGGCTGACCGTGGACTTGTCGAGCATGAAGTGCGCGGCGACGTCGGCGGCCCGGCAGCCGCCGCGCTCGGTGATGAGGTCCAGGATGCTGTAGGTGACCAGGGAGAGGTCGGGGTGCAGCTGGGAGGCCTTGTGCCGGGCGCGGCGGGCGAAGGCGGTCAGTTCGCGCTGGATGGTCGCGATCGACGTCTCGCGGTCGGGCACGGGACCTGCCTCCTCGGGGCCGGGGGATCTGCCGCTCGGGCAATTTGTTGCATTATACAACGGTTTTGGGTGTGCTCGAAGCTCCCGGCGGACGCTCCGCCGCACCGGGGCGACCCGCCTGCCAGGCGCGCGCCGCCGCGATCCGGCGGGTGGCGCTCGGATGGGTCGCGAACAGTAGCTCAAGCACCCGCGGCGGGTCGACATCGGACACATTGGTCACCGCGAGTCTGCGCTGCATCGCGACGAACTGCTCCGCGTCCCCCGTGAGTTCGAGTGCGTGCCGGTCCGCCCTGGCCTCCACCCGGCGGCTCACCGCGCACTGCACCGGGCCGGACAGCGCGCCCAGCAGCGCCGCGCCCGCCGCCAGCAGCGGCAGCGACCGGGGATCGGCCGCGTCCGCCGCGCCGGCCGCCGACAGCAGCGCGTCCCAGCCGGACGCCAGGCCCAGCAGCACCACCACGACGGCCGCGCCGACCGCGCCCAGCACCGTCCCGGTCAGGACGTCCCGGTGCTTGACGTGCCCCAGCTCGTGCGCCACCACCAGCTCCACCTCGCGCGGATCGGCGGTGGTCAGCAGCGTGTCGTAGGCGACGATCCGCCGGGTCGCCCCCAGGCCCGAGACGTACGCGTTCAGCGCCGTGGTCCGGCGCGAGGCGTCCGCCACCAGGACGTCCCGCACCCGGACGCCGTCCCGCGCGGCCAGGCCGAGCAGCGCCTCGCGCTGCGGGCCCGGGGCCATCGGCGTGAAGCGGTTGAACACCGGTTCGACGAGGAGCGGGTAGAGGAAGGAGAGCGCGGCGGTCAGCAGCGCGGCCGCGCCCGCCGCCGGGAGCCACCAGCGTTCCGGCGAGCGGCCGGTGAGCGCGTACAGGCCGAGGACCACCGGCAGGGCGAGCGCCAGGGTGAGGGCGAGTCCGCGCAGCGCGTCCACCGCCCAGCCGGCCCAGCCCTGGGTGACCAGGCCGAACCGGGCCCGGACCGACCGGGCGCCCGCCCCGAACGGCAGCTGCGCGGCCCGGCCGACCAGTACCAGGGCGGCCGTTCCGGCGAGCACCTCCGCCGTCCGGGAGCCGCCGAACCAGCCGCCGACCGTCGACACCAGGCCGGCGCCGGCCGGGGTCAGCCCGAGCGCGAGGGTCAGCGCCAGGCCGGTGGCCCGCGCGCCGAGTGCCCAGGGCAGCTGGGCGCGGCGCAGCGCACGGCCGCGGGCGCGCTCGGCGGGGGTGAAGTCGGAGGCCCGGCCGTCGCCGGGGCGGCCCGGCGGTGGGCCGACAGAATCTGTCATCTGTTGTCCGTCGTCCGAAGTCCGTCAGTCGTCAGTCGTCAGTCGTCAGTCAGTGAGCGTCGGCCGTCGGCCGACGGGGGCGTTCGTGGACCGTCGTCCCCCGGCAGCCAGCATGTCACTCCTCGGCGGTCCCGGTGGCGTGCCGGGTGCCCGCACGGAGCAACTGGTGGCCGAGATCGATCAGCGCCCGGCCGACCGCGAACTCGTCGCCCACCGCGGGCGCCGGGTCGTCGAGCGGATTGCGGCGGGCGTACGCGTCGCTGTGCAGCACCGCGCCGTCGGCGTCCAGCACGGCGTGCACCCGGGTGGTGTCGCGCTCCTCGACCAGGTGCAGGCTCAGCTGCCAGTCCTTGGTGGTGCGGACGGCGGGCTCGGCGCCGCTCCCCTCCGCCCCGGCAGCGGCGGTGAGGGGCCGGGACGGCGCGGCGGTGGTCCCGTCCGCGCGGACGATCACCACCGGGCACGACCCGTGCGCCGCGCACCGGGTGCTCACCAACCCCAGCAGAGTCCGGGCGAAGGTCCCGCGACCGCGACTGCCCAGCACCAGCAGGTCCGCGCCCTCCGCCAGCTCCAGCAGCACCTCGGCCGGATGCCCGAGCAGCAGGCTCTCCCGCACCGGCACCGGCCGTTCCCGGCCGATCACCTCGTCCACCTCGGCGGTCAGGGTGCGCATGGCCGTCCGCTCGAAGTCGTCGTCCGGCAGCGGTACCAGCCACCCGTGGAACGAGGGGGGCTCCCACGCGGCCACCGCGTGCACCGTCGCCCCGGTCAGCGCCGCCTGCCCGACCGCCCAGCGCAGCGCCGCCCTGGACGGCGCCGAACCGTCGATCCCGACCACGATCCGCCGCCCGGCGTCCGTGCTCCCGTTGTCAGCCATGACCCACCACCTGCCGTCCGGTCCCCGAGTCTCGCCTGCCGTCCCCCGCACCTCCGAGTACCACCTCCGCACCGCCGGTCCCGGCGGCTTCCGCGGTGCTTCCGGGTGCCTCCGTACCTCCACGCTGCCACTCCGCGCGCCACCCGGCGGCCCGGCGCGGACTGTGGCCGCGGCGCGGAGGCGGCGTGGGGGAGTGGCGTAGGCTGACCGCTTCCGGAACGACCCTTGGGGGAACACACATGCGCCGTGCCGCGGCCGCCGTCGCACTGCTGCTCGGGCTGATACCCGTGGCCGCCTGCGGACCGGACGACCCCGACCCGGCCGCCGTCAAGGCCTCCCGCTCCGCCAAGGCCGCCGCCGACGCCGCTGCCGCGAAGCCCTCGCCGGACGCCGCCGACGGGTCCGGCGCCCCCGGGGACCAGACCTCCGCCGACGGCGCGGCGCCCCGTCCGGACGGCAGCATCACGGTGGCGTTCGCCGGGGACGTCCACTTCGAGGGCCGCACCGAGGGCCGGCTCTCCGTGCAGCCGCCCGAGACGGCGCTCGGACCGATCGCCAAGAGCCTCGCCGCCGCCGACCTCTCCGTGCTCAACCTGGAGACCGCGATCACCGAACGCGGCGCGCCCGAGCCGAAGACCTACACCTTCCGCACCTCGCCGAAGGCGCTCACGGCGCTCAAGGACTCCGGCGTCGACGTCGTCTCGCTCGCCAACAACCACGCCGTCGACTTCGGCGCCGACGGTCTCGCCGACACCCTCGCGGCGAAGGCCTCCTCGCCGCTCCCGATCGTCGGCTTCGGCCGCAACTCCCAGGAGGCGTACGCCCCGTACGTCACCACCGTGCGCGGGGTGAAGGTCGCGGTGGTCGCCGCCAGCCAGGTCGAGGACCTCACCAACCAGAAGTGGCGCGCCGGGGCGAACAAGCCCGGCATCGCCTCGGCGCTGGACCAGGCCGCGGTCGTCAAGGCGGTCGAGGAGGCGAAGAAGCAGGCGCCGGTGGTGCTGGTCTACCTGCACTGGGGCGAGGAGGGCAAGGCCTGTCCGACCGGCGCCCAGACCGGCATCGCCAAGAGGCTCGCCGCCGCGGGCGCGACCGCCGTGGTCGGCACGCACGCGCACACCATGGTCGGCTCGGGCATGCTCGGCTCCACCTACATCGGGTACGGCTTCGGCAACTTCCTCTGGTACGGCACCTCCAACTACGCCAACTCCAACGAGACCGGCGTCACCACCCTGACCCTGGGCCCGGACGGCAAGGTGCTCGGCGAGGCGTTCGCGCCGGCGACCATCGACGACAAGGGCGTGCCGGTGCCGCAGACCGGCGCCGCCGCCACCGCCGCGCTCAAGCGCCGGGACGGGCTCCGGGGCTGCACCAACCTCGCCCCTGCCCCGGGGGCCGCGGCCGGGCCCGCGTCCGCGCCTGCGTCTCCGTCCGCGTCCGCGCGCACGACCGGGCCGGCCGCGCGGAGTGCCGCGCCCGCCCCGACCGCCTCGCGCTGAGCGCCGACGGAGCGGCAGTGACGCAGCGGCAGTGAGGGAGTGGCAGTGACCGAGTGGACGGTGCACGGGCGGCGCCAGGTGTACGGCTCGCCCTGGGTGGAACTCTGG
This sequence comes from Streptomyces sp. XY431, assembly GCF_001279805.1. Taxonomy (NCBI): domain Bacteria; kingdom Bacillati; phylum Actinomycetota; class Actinomycetes; order Kitasatosporales; family Streptomycetaceae; genus Streptomyces; species Streptomyces sp. XY431. The sequence goes on along the minus strand of NZ_LGDO01000061.1, from coordinate 11,428 downwards.
CTGGACGATGTCGACATCCCCGGCGTCGGCCGGGTCGACCACCATGTGCTGCGCATGCCCAAGGAGTGCGCCGTCGCCGTGGTGACCGACGCCGACGGCCGTTACCTCATGCTCCACCGCCACCGCTTCATCACCGGCCGCTGGGCCTGGGAACTGCCCGCCGGCTGGGTCGAACCCGGCGAGGCGCCGGCCGCGGCCGCCGCGCGCGAGGTCGAGGAGGAGACCGGCTGGCGGCCGGGTGCGGTCGAGCCGTTGACGGAGTTCGACGCGATGTCCGGGATCTCGACGATGCACTTCCACGCCTTCCACGCCACCGGGGCGAGGCCGACCGGCGGGCCGGTCGACCGGTCCGAGGCGAGCCGGGTGGAGTGGCTGACCGAGCGCGAGGTGGTCGCACTGCTGACGGCGGGCGAGGTGGCGGACGGTGCCTCACTGGCGGCCCTGTCCTACTACCTGGGCCCGCACCGCCTGTCGGTGGGCGGAGCGGGCCCGAGTAGCAAGTAGCCTGCAGGGAGAGCGGATTGACGCGAGGTCAGTCCTTGTGGTTCGCCTCGCCGAGCTTCCAGTAGCCCTTGCCGTGGACGCGTTCGCGGGGCAGGGTCCAGTCGGTGAGCAGGTGGCGGCGGACGGTTGCCACGGCCTGCGACTCTCCGGCCAGCCAGGCCGTGGTGCCGGGCCGGATGTCGGTCGCGAGCAGGGTGTCCGTGAGGGTCCGGCCCTTGGCGTGGCCCTGGGGGCGGGTCAGCCAGTGGGTGGTCAGACCGGCCCGGGCGGGCAGCGGCAGGGAGGCCCCGGTGGCATCGCCGACCTCGACGAAGAGGGTCGCCGGCACGGTCGGCGGGAGCTCCTCCAGGATGGTGAGCGCGGCGGGAAGGGCGCTCTCGTCGGCGGCGAGCAGGACGTGCCCGGCGCCCTCGAAGGACGGCCGGCGGCCGCGCGGGCCGGCGATCCGGGCCGGGTCGCCCGGGCGGGCGGTCGCGGCCCAGCGGGACAGCGGGCCGTTGCCGTGCAGCACGATGTCGATGTCCGCCTCGCGCTCGGCGGGCCGGTGGTACCGGATCGTGTAGGCCCGGGAGTGCCCGTCGGGGGTCGCCAACTTCACCCACTGGGTGGCGTGTTCGACGGCGAGGGTGTCCAGGGTCGGTCCGGCGAGGGTGAGCCGGAGGAGGGCGGGAGTGAGCGGGGTGACGGCGGTGACCCGCACGTCGTGGGTCGGCCGGGGGCGACGGAACACGGGGACTCCAGGGAATCGGGTGGCGCCGGCGCGGCCCCGGAGGTGGACACGGGTCGCGCGGTGCGGCGCGGTGGGGAGAAGCGGGAAGGGGTGGGGCTCAGCGCGGCAGGTGCTGGTCGAGCAGCGCGTCGACGAACGCGGGGTCCAGCGGGCGGCGCAGCACCAGGGCGCGGTGGTAGAGCGGGGCGAGCAGCGCGTCCAGCAGTACGGCGGCCTCGTCGGCGCCGGCCTCGTCGGTGCCGGTCCCGAGGCAGGCGCGGGTGTGCTCGACGTCCCGGGCACGCAGCGCGTCCAGGAAGCCGCCGTGCAGCAACTCGGCCGTCCTGGCGTCCAGTTGGGCATGGCCGAGGAGCGCCTGGAGGACCTTGCCGGCCGGTGCCGCGCCGAGGAACTCCGCGAACCGGTGGAGGTAGGCGCGCAGATCGGCCGGGTCGGCGGGTGTCTCGGCGGGCCAGGCGAGACCGGTGGTGGCGTCCAGGACGAGGTTGTCGAAGAGGATGTCCACCTTCGACTTCCACCAGCGGTAGATGGTCTGCTTGGCGACCCCGGCGGCGGCCGCGATGCCCTCGATGGTCAGGCCCTCGAAGCCCTGCTCGACCAGGAGGTCGTCGGCGGCGTTCAGCACCGCCAGCCGCGCGGCCTCGCTGCGCCGACCGCCGGCTCCGGTGCTCGCCGCGTCGGTCTTCTTCGCGCTCCCGCCCGCCTCGGCCGCGCGCGCGGCACCGGCGGCACGGCCGCCGATGGCGCGGTCACCGGTGGCGCGGCTCGCGCCGGACCGGCTTCCGGTGGCGGGGCGGGGCTGGGCGGCGATGGCGGTGTGGTCCTTGTCCGGGGGCGGCTGCTGGCCGTTGACGACGGTCGCGGCCATCTTCTCACGCCTTCCCGGGACGGGCGGCGGCCGGTGCCGCTGCGGGTTCCGCTGCCGTCGGCACCGCTGCCGTCGGCACCGGCGATGCTCCGTGCCGCGGTCGGCGGACCAGTCCGGCGGCGACGGCGAGGGCCAGGACGGCGACCGCCGCGCTGAAGCCGACCCCGGCGGTGCGCAGCCCGGTCGCCCGGACGAGTACGCCGACCCCGATCACCGGCACCGAGAGCATCGTGAACAGCACGGCGAAGAACGCCGACACCGCCTCGCCGCGCCGGTGCGGCTCCACACCGCCGTTGACGGTGCCGAGTCCGGTGCCGATGGCGGTGCCGGTGGCGAGGCCGTTGACGCAGGCGCCGAGCAGCAGCGGCGGCAGCGTCCCGCCGAGCAGGGCGCCGGCCACCAGCGCGGCGGCCAGGACCAGTCCGGCGCAGGCCAGCGGCAGGGCGCGGGCCGGTGGCAGCACGCGGACGAGCAACTGTCCGACGGCGGTGGAGAGGAAGGCCAGGGCGACCACGAGCCCGGTGAGCGCGTGGTTGTGCAGGCCGAGCACGGTGGCCAGGAAGAGTCCGCTGACGGCGGTCAGCACGCCGGTGACGGCGAATCCGGCCCCGCCGGCGAGCGCGGCGCGCAGGAACGCGGGGCGGATGCCGGGCGGGACGTGCAGTGGCCGCAGCCGCGGCCGGAACCGAAGGGTGCTTCCGGTCGGGGAGCCGGACCGGCCCGCGCGGCGGACCTCGGCGGGCACCGTCTCGGGGACGGCGAGCAGTCCGAGCAGGGCGGCGCCGGTGAGGACGAGCGTCACCGTCCAGGGCAGGCGCAGCGGCGAGCCGGCCCACTCGGCGAGAACGCCGGCGAACAGGGTGCCGCCGGCCAGTCCGCCCATGTTGGCGGCCAGGGCGACGGTCTGGGCGCGCAGTCGGCGCTCCGGCGGGGCGAGGTCGAGCAGGGCGGCGGTGGCGGTGCCGGTGACGAGGGCGGCGCCGAAGCCGGAGAGGACCCGGGCGGCGAGCAGCCAGGGCAGCGAGTCGGCGAGTTCGAACAGGGTGGCGGCGGCCGCGGCCAGCAGCAGGGCGGCCAGGATCACGGGGCGTCGGCCGATCCGGTCGGAGAGGCGGCCGAGGGTCAGCAGACCGGCGACGACGCCGAGCGCGTAGACGGCGAAGATCACCGTGACGGTGAAGGTCGAGAAGCCGAAGGCGCGCTGGTAGAGCGGGTAGAGCGGGGTCGGGACGGTGGTTCCGGCCATGGTGACCCAGAAGGCGAGGGCTACGGCGGCCGGGGCGAGCGGGCCGCCGGGGCGCCGGGGCGCGGCGGAGGGCATGGGTGCTCCTCGGGGGTGACGGTGTGGGAGGAGGGCGCGTCGGGGCCGTCGGTCACGGCCCGCGCCGTCGGAGCCGAAAGATGGACGCAACGTTGCGTCTCGGTCCAACGCTTCGACGCTAACACTGGACGCAACGTTGCGTCTACATTCGCTCGTGGGTCGGCCCCCGGGCCGGCTGCCGGTCGACGGATGCCCCCCGGGCTTCCGGGCGCCCGCAATTGACGACCCCGCAGAGTCGATCCGTACCGGCGGGACCCCTCGGAGAGTCCGAACAATTGTGTTAGGTTAGGCTTGCCTAATGTTGCTGGTCGGAGGGGATTTTCAGTGCAGCAGTCCGAACTCGCGGGCGCCGTCGCGATGGTCACCGGCGCCGGGCAGGGGATAGGCGCGGCGGTGACGCGCGCACTCGTCGCCGCCGGCGCCGTCGTCGCTGCGGTCGACCGCAACCCCGGTCCGCTCGCCGAGCTCGCGGACGAGCTGTCGGACGAGCTGTCGGAGCGTCCGATCGAGTCCGCCCCCGGGGGCGGAGCCTCCGGCGGTCCCGTCCACCCCTACCTGCTGGACGTCTCCGACGCGGCGGCGGTCGACTCCACCGTCGAGCTGATGGAAAGCCAACTCGGCCCGATCGGCATCCTGGTGAACGTCGCGGGAATCCTGCGTGTCGCCCCCGCGGTGGAGCTCACCGACCAGGACTGGGCCGACAGCTTCGCGGTCAACACCACCGGGGTCTTCCACACCACCCGGGCGGTCGGCCGGCGGATGGCCGAGCGCGGCGGCGGCGCCATCGTCACCGTCGGCTCCAACGCGGCCGGCGTCCCGCGCACCGGGATGGCCGCCTACGCGGCCTCCAAGGCGGCGGCCACCATGTACACCCGGTGTCTCGGCCTGGAACTCGGCCGCTCCGGGGTGCGCTGCAACATCGTCTCGCCCGGCTCCACCGACACCGAGATGCAGCGCGGCCTCTGGCAGGACGACGCGGCGGCCGCCGAACGGCGCGTCATCGACGGCGACCCGACCAGCTACCGGGTCGGCATCCCGCTCGGCCGGATCGCCCAACCCGCCGACATCGCCGAGGCGGTGGCCTTCCTGGTCTCCGACCGGGCCCGCCACATCACCATGCACGACCTCTACGTGGACGGCGGCGCCACGCTGCGGGCCTGACGCCCAGGCACGGCCTCCGACCCGGATCCGGCACGCCTCCAGCACGACAGCACGCACCACGACGGCCCCGCCCCGGGGCGAGCAGCACCCGGGGCCCGGTGCCCCACCGGGACCGCACCCCCACCGGGGCGCGCCCCGGACCAGACCACCGCCGACCGCCGCGACGAGCAGCGTCCGGCGACCACTCGCAGACTGGGAGATTCCAGGTGACCACGGTGCATCACGCCCCCGTCGGGACGGACCACACCGTCATCGGCGCGGCCAGCGGGCTGCTGGGCCAGTATCGGGCCGCGGCCGACGAGGCGTTCTTCGCCTCCCCGACCCGCACGCTGCTCGCCGAGGGCGTGCACGCCCGGGTGCCCCAGGACGGGCGCCCGCTGGTCGACCGGGTCGCCGAGACCCTCGCCCGGGCCCGCCGGGACGGCGTCGAACACCCGCTGGTGGTGGGCGCGGTGGCGTTCGACCACGACAGCCGGGCCGAGCTCGCCGTCCCCGCGACGCTCCGCACCTGCGGCGCGCTGCGCGACGACCCGCTGATCGCGCTGCCCGCCCCGGCCGCCGACCGGATCGACTGGGACGTCCGCCCGGTGCCCGCGCCCGAGGCGTACGGAGCCGGCGTCGCCGAGGCCGTGGAACTGCTCCGGGCCGACGGCGAGCTGAGCAAGGTCGTGCTCTCCCGGACCCTGGAGCTGCACGCCGACCGCCCGCTCGACCTGCCCGCGATCCTCCAGCGCCTCGGCCGCCGCGACCCCGGCGGCTACACCTTCGCCGTCCCCGCCGGCGGCGGCCGCACCCTCATCGGCGCCAGCCCCGAACTGCTGCTCTCGCGCAGCGGCACCGCCGTCGTCGCCAACCCGCTGGCCGGCTCGGTGCCGCGCAGCGCCGACCTCGGCGAGGACGTCCGCCGCGCCGCCGCGCTGCTGGAGTCGCCCAAGGACCTCCAGGAGCACGCCTTCGTCGTGGACGCGATCCACGCCGCGCTCGCGCCGTACTGCCGCGACCTGGTCGTGCCGGCCCGCCCCACCCTGGTGCGCACCGCCGCGATGTGGCACCTGGCCACCACCATCACCGGCGAACTGGTCGACCCGGCCGTCTCCGCCCTGGAGCTGGCCGTCGCCATGCACCCGACCCCGGCGGTCTGCGGCAGCCCGACCCCGCTCGCCCGCGAGGCGATCCGCGGGATCGAGCCCTTCGACCGCGGCCTGTACACGGGCATGGTCGGCTGGGGCGACGCGGACGGCGACGGCGAGTGGGTGGTCACCCTGCGCTGCGCCGAGGCCGACGAGCGGACGCTGCGGGTGTTCGCCGGTGCCGGTGTGGTCGCCGAGTCCCGGCCGGAGTCCGAACTCGCCGAGACCAGCGCCAAGTTCCGCACCTTCCTGGACGCCGCCGGGGTGCCGCAGTGACCGACCCGACCACCCCGGGAGCTTCCGCAGTGACCGACCCGACCGCTCCGGGAGCCTCCGCCGTGACCGATCCGCACCACCCGCTGGCCGAGGTGCTGGCCGGATTCGCCCCGTACCCGGCCGAGTTCGCCGCGCGCTACCGGGCCGACGGCCACTGGCGCGGCGAGACCTTCGGCTCGATGCTGCGCGAGCGCGCGGCCGCCCACCCCGACCGGATCGCGATCGTCGACCCGGCCGGCGGTACCGGTGACGACCCGACCCGCCGCTGGACGTACGCCGAACTCGACCTGCGGGCCGACCGGATGGCCGCCGGACTGCGCGCCCGGGGCATCCGCCGGGGCGACCGGGTGGTGGTCCAGCTCCCCAACGTCGCCGAGTTCTTCGAGCTGGTCTTCGGGCTGTTCCGGGTCGGCGCGCTGCCGGTCTTCGCGCTGCCCGCGCACCGGTACACCGAGATCTCCTACTTCTGCTCCTTCACCGGCGCGGTCGGCTACGTGGTCCCGGCCGTCGAGGGCGGCTTCGACTACCGCGAACTGGCCGGCAGGGTAAGGGCGGAGACTCCCTCGCTGCGGCACGTCCTGGTGCTGGGCGGGGACGCCGGGGAGCACACTCCGCTGGCCGAGGTCCCGGTCGACCCGGCCGGGGCGGCCGAAGGACCCGGTGACGAGCCGCAGCCCGGGGACGTGGCCTTCCTCCAACTGTCCGGGGGCAGCACCGGGGTGCCCAAGCTCATCCCGCGCACCCATGACGACTACATCTACTCGCTGCGCGGCTCGGTCGAACTCTGCGGCCAGGACGAGCACAGCGTCTACCTCGTGGTGCTGCCCGCCGCGCACAACTTCCCGCTCAGCTCGCCGGGTTCGCTCGGCACGCTGTACGCGGGCGGCCGGGTGGTGCTCTGCCCGCAGCCGAGCCCGGAGACGGCGTTCCCGCTGATCGAGCGCGAGGGCGTGACCATCACCGGCCTGGTGCCACCGCTGGCCCTGCTCTGGCTGGACTCCGCCGAGCGGCTCCGCGAGGCCGGCGGGCGCACCGGCCTGGAGACCCTGGAGGTGCTGCTCGTCGGCGGTGCCAAGTTCAGCGAGGAGGCGGCCCGGCGGGTGCGCCCGGTGCTGGGCTGCACCCTCCAGCAGGTGTTCGGGATGGCCGAGGGCCTGGTCAACTACACCCGGCTGGACGACCCGGAGGAGGTGATCGTCACCACCCAGGGCCGGCCGATCTCCCCGGACGACGAGGTGCGGGTGGTCGACGACGAGGACCGCGACCTGCCCGACGGCACCACCGGCCACCTGCTCACCCGCGGCCCGTACACCATCCGCGGCTACTGGAACGCGCCCGAGCACAACGCCGCCTCCTTCACCGCGGACGGCTTCTACCGCACCGGTGACCTCGTCCGCCGCACCGGCACCGGCCACCTGGTGGTCGAGGGCCGGGCCAAGGACCAGATCAACCGGGGCGGTGAGAAGGTCGCCGCCGAGGAGATCGAGAACCACCTGCTGGCCCACCCGGCCGTGCACGACGCGGCGGTGGTCTCGATGCCCGACCCGTACCTCGGCGAGCGCACCTGCGCCTACGTCGTCCTGCGCGAGGAGCACCGCGCGCAGCCGCCGAAGTCCGTGGAGCTGAAGCGCTTCGTGCGGCAGCGCGGACTGGCCGACTTCAAGGTGCCGGACCGGGTCGAGTTCGTCGACGCCTTCCCCGCCACCGGCATCGGCAAGGTCAGCAAGAAGGACCTGCGCGCCGCCATCGCCGCCTCCCTCACCTCCTCCTGAGCCTCCGGACTCCCGGATCCCCCCTACACGTTAAGGACGCACCGCCGTGGGCCTGCCCCGCATCCCCTCCTATCCGATGCCCGCCGCCGCCGAGCTGCCGGCCAACCGGGTCGACTGGACGGTCGACCCGTCCCGCGCCGTGCTGCTGGTGCACGACCTGCAGAACCACTTCATGGGCGCCTTCGACACCTCGGCCGCGCCGGTCACCGAGCTGTTCGCCAACATCAACCGGCTGCGCGCCTGGGCCGCCGAGCACGGCGTGCCCGTCGTCTACTCGGCCCAGCCGGGCGGCCAGAGCGCCGAACAGCGCGGCCTGCAGCAGGACTTCTGGGGCCCCGGGATCCCGGACGACCCGCGGGCGGCGGCGATCGCCGACGAGGTCGCCCCGGCCGAGGGCGACCTGCTGCTCACCAAGTGGAAGTACAGCGCCTTCGTCCGGACCGGTCTGGACGAGCTGCTGCGCGAGCAGGGCCGGGACGAACTGGTGATCACCGGCGTGTACGCGCACATCGGGGTGCAGGCGACCGCCTGCGACGCCTGGATGCGGGACATCCGGGCCTTCGTGGTGGCCGACGCGGTCGCCGACTTCGGCGCGGACGAGCACCGCGCCGCGCTCAGCTGGGTGGCCGGGCGCTGCGGCGTCGTCACCGGCACCGACGCCGTCGTGGAAGGGAAGTGACAGCCATGGCCTTCACCGTGGAGCGAATCCGGGCCGAGGTCGCCGATCTGCTCGGCGAGGACCCGGCGGACATCCCGCTGGACGAGAACCTGGCCGACTGGGGCCTGGACTCGGTGCGGCTGATGGCGCTGGCCGAGCGCTGGCGGGCCGAGGGCGCCGAGGTGGCGTTCCTGCAGCTGGCCGAGCGTCCGGCCGTCGAGGCCTGGGCCGAACTGCTGGGCGCGTCCTGATGGAGTCCGGCACGGCGGTGGCGAGGCCGTCGCGAACGGAGCGGTGGCCGGCCACCACGGTGGTCGGGCCGATCGAGGCGCAGGCGGCGCGGACGCCGGACGCCCCGGCCCTGCTGCCGGCCGGAGCGGCGCCGGTGAGCTACGGCGAGCTGAACGCCGCGGCCAACCGGACGGCCCGCTGCCTGACGGACCGGGGCGCCCGCCCCGGCACCGTCGTCGGCCTCGCGCTGACCCGCCCGGCCGACCTGGTGCCGGCGCTGCTGGCGGTGGCCAAGTCTGGTGCGGCGTACCTGCCGCTGGATCCGGACGACGCCCCGGGGCGGCTGTCCTGGCTGCTGGCCGACACGGCGCCGGTGTGCGTGCTGGGGGAGGGGGTGCCGGACGCGGAGCGGCCGAGCGCCGCCGAGCTGGCCGGGCGGGCGGCCACCGACCCGCCGCGGGCGCTGACCCCGCAGCATCCGCTGTGCCGGGCGTACGGGCCGGGCGGGCGTCCGGCGGGGGTGTGGACGACCCACGCCGAGGTGGACCGCCGGGTGCGTGAGCTGCAGTCCGTGTACGGTCTCGGCCCGGGCGACCGGGTGCTGCAACTGGGGCTGCCGCTGTGGGAGTTCCTGTGGCCGCTGCGGACCGGGGCGGCGCTGGTGCTGGCCGATCCGGACCGGCCGGGCGAGGTCGGGGGGCTGGTCCGGGAGGCCGGGGTGACCGCGCTGCGCGCGGCGCCGTCGGTGCTCGGCGAGCTGCTGCCCGAACCGGGGCCGGTGCACCTGGTGCCGGAGCGCGGCTGACTTCCGGGACCTGACCTCCGGGACCTGACGGACGGCGGCCGACGGACTTCCGAGCCCGTCGGCCGCTGTCCGCCGCCCGTCGTCGGCGGCCCGTCGTCAGCGCGGCGCCGCCGCGAAGTCGGCCGCCGTCCAGGCCAGCGCGACCGCGCCCTCCAGGACCGCCCGGTCCGCCTCCGGCGAGACGGCGGCCTCGACGAACGCGGCCTCGTGCGGGCCGCAGGAGCCGCCGGTGATGTCCAGGACCGGGTGGATGGAGGGGACGGCGTGCGAGACGTTGCCCATGTCGGTGCAGGCGAACGGCCCGCTCTCGACCGGCTCCGGGCGGCCCGCCGCCGCCGCGTTGGCCCGCCACAGCGCGAGCAGTACGGTGTCGCTGCGGAAGTCCAGGTAGTCCGGCTCCGGCCGGGTCAGCTCGACCTCGCACCCGGTGGCCAGCGCGCCGGCCCGGAAGCAGTCCTCGACCCGCTCGCGCAGCGCCGCGAGGTCCTCGGCGGCGGAGGTCCGGATCTCGTACTCGGCGGTGGCGCTGTCGGGGATGAGGTTGGGCGCCGTGCCGGCGGCCGTGGTGATGCCGTGCACCCGCCACTGCGGCGGCAGTTGCTGCCGCAGCAGCCCGAGCGCGACCTGGGCGACGGTGAGGGCGTCGGCGGCGTTGCGCCCCTCGTGCGGGTTGAGGCTGGGGTGGGCGGCGCGGCCGCTGTAGCGGACGGACAGGGTGCCGAGCGCGAAGGAGTGGAAGTCGGCGACCTCCACCGGGCAGGGGTGGACCATCATCGCGGCGTCCACGCCGTCGAACGCGCCCGCGTCCAGCAGCAGGGCCTTTCCGGCGCCGCGCTCCTCGGCCGGTGCGCCGATCACCCGGACGGTGAGCCCGAGCCGGTCGGCGTACGGGGCGAGGCCGAGCGCGGCGCCGAGGCCGGCGGCGGCGATGAGGTTGTGGCCGCAGGCGTGGCCGAGGCCGGGCAGGGCGTCGTACTCGCAGACGATCGCGACGGTGACCGGTCCGCTGCCGGTGCTCGCGCTGAACGCGGTGGGCAGGCCGGCGGTGCCGGGGGTGACGGAGTAGCCGTGCTCGCGCAGCAGTCGGGCGCACCACTCGGCGGCCCGGTGCTCCTCGAACGCGACCTCCGGGTGGGCGTGGATGCGGCGGCTGAGCGCCAGCACCTCCTCCCGGTGGGCGAGGACGCGCTCGCGCACGGCCTCCTTCGTCGTGGGGTCGGCCGGTCCGGCGGCGATCGCCGGGCCGGGCGCGGGCACGCTCGCGTTCGAGGGGGACATCGGCGCCTCCGGGGCTGTCAGGGCCTGCCCAGCGGCAGGCTGTTGACCAGACGATATGTAGATAGCTTAGGCTAACCTAACCAGGCAATTGGCGTGCCGTTCGCCGGACCCGAGGAGCTTTCAGAACCATGCGTCGCCACCAGGCCGCGTCCGACCCCGTCGCCGTCCCCGCCGCAGCCGACGTACCGCTGCTCGCCACCCAGGCCGCGATCTGGTACGCCCAGGCGCTCGACCCCGACAGCCCGGTCTACAACACCGGCGACGCCGTCGAGATCACCGGCCCGCTCGACGCCGGACTGTTCGAGAGCGCCCTGCGCCGCACCGTGGACGAGGCCGACGCGCTCTCCGCCGTCGTCGTCGCCGACGGACCCGACGGACCCGACGGACCCGACGGCGCCGAGGACGCCGACCCGTCGCCCCGTCAGCGCCTCACCCCCGGCCGCCCCTGGACCCTGCACCACCTCGACCTGCGCGCCGAGGCCGACCCGGAGGCCGCCGCCGAGACCTGGATGCGCGCCGACCTGGCCCGCCCCGTCGACCTCACCGAGGGCCCGCTCTTCACCCAGGCCCTGATCCGCCTCGCCGAGGACCGCCACTGGTGGTACCAGCGCGTCCACCACCTCGCCGTCGACGCCTACGCCCTCACCCTCCTCACCGGCCGGGTCGCCGAGCTCTACACCGCGCTCGCCGCCGG
>NZ_LGDO01000060.1:0-21924 GCF_001279805.1 Streptomyces sp. XY431 | reverse complement strand
GGCGGGGCCGCCGTGCGGACGGAACCAGGGGCGGGGGTCGGAGCGGGGGTGGGCGCCGATCCGTCGGGGTGCCGCTCGGCCGCCCTGGTGCGGGCGGGGTCGAAGCGGGTGAACCAGAGGGCCGGCAGCGCGGCGAGCGCCACCGCGAGCAGGACGAGCAGCAGCCGCTGGGCGAGGAACCCCGCCCCGTAGTCCGCGCCGTCCCAGTGGAACGCCTCCAGCGGGGAGTCCGTCTTGGTCAGGCCGAGGCTGAAGTCGTCGCCGCCCAGGTCGACGCCTCGCGCGGCCAGCGTGTCGCGCAGCGAGGCGGCCACCGGGCCGAGGCCGAGCCCGCCGAACGGTGCGCCGGGCGCCTCCCCGGCGATCAGGAGGGCTGGCGCGAAGGCGAACCAGGTGACATTGCCCAGCCCGCCGCGCAGCAGCGGCACCGTTTCGAACAGGACGGCCAGTGCCGCGGTCGCCGCGAGCAGCGGCAGGGTCAGCACCAGGAACGGCGTCAGCAGCGAGACCGGGTCGAGCGCGCGGTCCTCGCCCCGGACCAGTTGCAGGGCGGGTGCGGTGAGTGCGAGCACGCCGAGCATCGAACCGAGCACCAGCAGATTGCCGAGGAACTTCGCCAGCATCAGTTCGGCGTTCCGCAGCGGGGCCGCGGCCAGGAGCTGGCCGACCCCGGTCTCCTCGTCGCGGCCCAGGCCCTTGCGAACCACGTAGAACCCGCCGAGGGTGAGCCACAGCGTGCCCGCCAGGGCGGTCGCGGCGCCGACGTACGCGCTGTTGTACTCCCCCCGGTAGGAGCCGAGCGCGAGGATCGCCCAGTGCCCGTCGGCGGGCGGGACGGCGAGCAGGCCCAGGCCCACCGCGGCAAGGAGCGTCACCGCGTAGGCGGGGCGGCGGATCCGGTCCCGGAAGTCGCCGAGCGCCAGCCGGCCGATCCGGCTCACCGGGCCGGTCCGCTCGGACCCGCCGGCGGCTGCGCCGGGAGCAGGGTCGGTCGGTGCCCGGAACCCCTCGGGGTGGGACGGGTGGAGAACGCTCCGGGTCATCGCCGCACCCCCGGACGGCCTGCGGCGGCCGAGGCGGTGAAGGCGGGCCCGTCGGGTGCCGACCGGACCAGCCCCAGGTAGGCGTCCTCCAGGTCCGGCGCGACCGGCACCGCCTCGGCCGTCGGCGGGCCGTCCGCGAGGAGCCGCAGCCGCACCCGACCGTCCCCCGTGCGCACCATCCGGCTCACCACGAAGTGCTGCTGCACGGCCGCCACCGAGCCCGCGTCCACCAGGACCTCCCACACCCGGCCGGTCTGGCCGCGCAGCAGGTGCTCCGGACTGCCCCGGCGCAGCAGCCGCCCGCCGGCGAGGACCGCGATGTCCCCGGCCACCGACTCGATGTCGGAGACGATGTGGGTGGACAGCAGCACCACCCGGTCCTCGGCGAGGGTGCTCAGCAGGTTGCGGAAGCGCACCCGTTCCTCCGGATCGAGACCGGCGGTGGGTTCGTCGACGACGATGACGCTCGGGTCGCCGAGCAGCGCCTGGGCGATGCCGACCCGGCGCAGCATGCCGCCCGAGTACGCGCCGAGCGGCCTCCGCACCGCCTCGGTCAGGTTGACGAGTGTGAGCAGTTCGTCGATCCGGGCCCGGGCGGCGCGGGCGGGAAGCCCCTTGGCGGCTGCCAGGTAGGACAGGAACTCGCGCGAGGTGAGGTGCGGGTGGACGCCGAAGTCCTGGGGGAGGAAGCCCAGTTCGCGCCGGAGCAGATCGGGGTGGGCGAGCACGTCGGCCCCCCGGTAGGTGAGCCGTCCGGAGCTGGGCCGGGTCACGGTGGCGACGATCCGCATCAGGGAGGACTTGCCCGCGCCGTTCGGTCCGAGCAGACCGAGCAGCCCGGGGCCGAGCCGCAGCGAGAGGCCGTCGACGGCGTGCTTGCCGCCCCGGTAGACCTTGCTGACGTCGGTCAGTTCGAGGTGGGGTGTGACATCGGGTCGGCTCATGTGCCCGCGCTCCGCTCTCCCGGTTGTGGGTGGGATGGTGACTACGGCGACCAGCTTTCCCGGTCGGCCGTGCCCTGCCATCTGCCGATCGGCATAGATCCGGCGCCTTTTTTCGGAGCGAGAACCTGCCGATCGGCACAGGTTGGCGCCCGGGGGCGGGGGCAAAGTTCTGAGCGAGGGCGACGGGCGCCGACCTGCGAGGTCACCGGCGTGCCGAGCCTTGACAGGTGGTTCGGGCACTGGATTACTTGGCTCCGGCCAGGGCCGACCGAATGGTCGGTAGTGAGTTCTGAAGGAGGCACGATGAGCGGCGGAGCGACGGATCCGGGTACGCCCGTGGGGCCGGGAGGAGACGTGCGGGCGCCGGTGCGTCTCGGCGAGGCGCCTCCGGTGGAACTCCTGGACGCCGGCGAGCGGATGACCGCGGAGGAGCTGCGGGCGCACCAGCTCAAGCACCTGCGGGCCACGCTGCGCCACGCCTACGACAACGTCGAGCTGTACCGGCGGAAGTTCGACGCGGCGGGTGTCGCGCCCGAGGACTGTCGAACCCTCGCCGACCTCGCCCGCTTCCCCTTCACGACCAAGGCCGACCTGCGCGACACCTACCCGTTCGGCATGTTCGCCGTCCCGAAGGAGAAGGTCCGCCGGATCCACGCCTCCAGCGGGACCACCGGCCTGCCGACCGTGGTCGGCTACACCGAGCACGACCTGGACGTCTGGGCGGACGTGGTGGCCCGCTCGATCCGGGCGGCCGGCGGGCGGCCCGGCCAGACGGTGCACATCGCCTACGGCTACGGTCTGTTCACCGGCGGACTGGGCGCGCACGCGGGTGCCGAACGCGCCGGGTGCACCGTGATCCCGGCCTCCGGCGGTATGACGGCCCGCCAGGTCCGGCTCATCCAGGACCTCCGGCCGGAGGTCATCATGGTCACCCCGTCCTACCTGCTCACCCTGCTGGACGAGTTCGAGCGGCAGGGGATCGACCCGCGCGGCACCTCGCTGCGGATCGGAATCCTCGGCGCCGAACCGTGGACGGAGGAGATGCGCGCCGAGATCGAGCGGCGGACGGACCTCCATGCCGTGGACATCTACGGACTCTCCGAGGTGATGGGGCCGGGTGTCGCGCAGGAGTGCGTGGAGACCAAGGACGGCCTGCACATCTGGGAGGACCACTTCTACCCGGAGGTCGTCGACCCGCTGACCGACGAGGTGCTGCCGGACGGCGAGGGCGGCGAACTCGTCTTCACCTCGCTCACCAAGGAGGCGCTGCCGGTGATCCGCTACCGAACCCGCGACCTCACCCGGCTGCTGCCCGGCACCGCGCGCCCCGCGTTCCGCCGGATGGCCAAGGTGACGGGGCGCAGCGATGACCTGATCATCCTGCGAGGGGTCAACGTCTTCCCGACCCAGATCGAGGAGGTCCTGCTGCGGGTGCCCGCCGTCGCACCGCACTTCCAGTTGCGGCTGACCCGCCGGGGCCGGCTGGACCACATGACGGTGCGGGTCGAGGCGCGGCCGGACGCCGGGCCCGGGCAGCGCGAGGAGGCCGTCGGGGTGATCGTGCGGGGGGTGAAGGACGGCGTCGGGGTGAGCGTGGACGTCGAGGTGGTGGACCCGTACACGCTGGAGCGTTCGGTCGGCAAGATCCGTCGGATCGAGGACCTTCGGGAGGGCGGAGGGGGAGGCGGGGAGCTGAGGGAGAGCTGAGGGGCGAGGTCCCCCGGTCGACAACGCGTCCGCGGGCGAGTGCGGCGTCGCAGACCCTGAGGGGTATGTCGGAGCAGGGCCGATTCCGGGCCGATTCAGGGCCGGGTGAACGCGGCGGTGTTCTCGCGGGCCCACTGGTGGAAGGTGCGCGCGGGGCGGCCGAGGAGGGTCAGGGTGGTGTCGTGAACCGGGGCGGGCCCATGGGTCGCGGCCTCCCAGAGGTTGAGCAGGGAGGTGACGACGGGAGCGGGCATGCGACGTCCCATCTGCTCCTCGGCCTCGGCGCGGGTGATCCGCTCGACCGGGATCTCGCGGCCGAGGGCCTCGGCGAGGACGGCGAGTTGCTCGCGGAAGGTGAGTGACTCGGGGCCGGTCAGGGTGGGCGCGGATCCGGCGAGGGAGGTGCCGGTCAGGGCCTCGGCAGCGATGTCGGCGAGGTCCTCGGGGTGGATGGGTGCGATGTGCGCATCCGGGTGGGCGAGTTGGATCGGCAGGCCCCGGCCGATGAAGTACGCCCAGCCCAGGGAGTTGCTGGCGAAGGCATCCGGGCGCAGGAAGGTGCAGTTGAGGCCGGAGTCGGCGAGCGCACGCTCGACGAGGAGGCTGTGGCTCGCGAGCGGGTCGTTCTCGGCATCGGGGCCGAGGACGGAGGACGAGGAGAGCAGGACGACGTGTTCGACGCCGGCCGCTTCGGCGGCCTCGGCGAACGCATGGATGCCGGCGGGCTGGGGATAGAGGAACACCTGCTGGACGCCGCGCAGCGCGGCACCGAAGGCCTCGGGCCGGTCGAGGGCGAGCTCGGCGCGCTCGACGCCGTCGGGGGCGGTCAGGTCGGCGGGGCGGGCGCTGGCGGCGCGGACGGAGTGACCGGCGGCGTGCAGGCGGGCGATGACGCCCTGGCCGACCTTGCCGCGGGCGCCGGTGACGAGGGTGGTGGTCATAAGGAGGAGTCCGTTCGTTTTCGTCGGGTGGTGATCGGGTCGAAAGGCAGGCGTGGTCCGGAGTGGGCTCACCCCGTCAGAATGAGTGCCTGACTGCATATGCATGATGTCCTGCACACGTTTTCATGTCAACACATGTCTTCGCTGGTTCACGCATGCGGATAGGCTGGCCGCATGACGACGAAGCCCGGGTCGGGCGAGGGTGAGGACCTCCTGAACGCCGTGGGGCCGGCCTTCGGGCGGCTGCGGCGCTCCTCGCTGCTCGATGTCGAGGACCCGATCTCCCAGAAGGACCTCAGTCGGACGCTGGTCCTGCGGATCGTCCAGGACGTCACTGGTCAGGACGGCCGCGAGGTGACCGTCGGCGCGGTCGCCGAGCACCTGGGCGTCGATCCCTCGGTGGGCAGTCGCATGGTGTCGGACTGCATCTCCGCCGGCTATCTGGTCCGCGCCGCCTCCCAGCAGGACGGCCGCCGGACGGTCCTGCTCCTAAGCCCGGAGGGCGAGGACCTGATGGAGCGCTTCCGTCAGTACCAGCGTTCGGCCTTCGAGCAGATCACCGCCGAGTGGCCCGACAGCGAGCGGCTGGAGTTCGCCCGCCTGATGGTGAAGTACGTCGAATCCCAGGACGCCCTGCGCACCCGCGTCCGCCGCACCCCCCGCTGATCCGCCTGCGCTCGTCACCTGCTTCGGCCCCGACGACTGCTACGGGGTTGCCTGGACCCTGCTGCACCTCATCGAGACCGGCCCCGGCTTCGGCCTGGTCCTGACCGCCGAGCCCGCCCCGAGGCCGGAGGGTGGTGCCACCGGCTCTGGGGTTGCATCGTCAACAGCGGACCGGCTCCCTCGGCTTGACGCGCCAGCCCCGTGCGATGTCTACGATGAGGTCATGAGCGGGAGCCTCCAGGTATCAGGTGCACATGGCTCGCAGGTGGTCGCGGGGGACGAACGGCTGGATGTCGCTGCCGGGATCCTTGCCCTGTTGGCCGACCGGACCCGGCTTGCGCTGCTGCAGCGGCTGAGTGAGGGGGAGGCCGATGTGACGACCCTGACCGAAGCGGCCGGTGCGGCGCGTCCGTCGGTCAGCCAGCACCTCGGCAAGCTGCGGCTGGCGGGGCTGGTGTCCACCCGCAAGGACGGGCGCCGGGTCGTGTACGCGCTGCGGCACGGGCATCTGCGGCGGCTGGTGCAGGAGGCGCTGAGCGTGGCCGATCACCAGATCAGTGGACTGCCGCCGCACGACTGAGCCGCCCCGAGTCGCCCTGTGATGCCCTTCGGGGAGTCTTTCGCTGCCGATAGGTGCACGCGTACGCACATGTTGTCCTATTCTGGAAGGGACCCCACCGGCCCGCGCCACCTCGGCGCGCTCCGCACGAACGGAGTCCCCGATGCTCTCCGTCCTCCGCAACCGCACCTACCGGCACCTGTTCGTCGCCCAGGTCGTCGCCCTGGCCGGGACCGGCCTGGCCACCGTGGCGCTGGGCCTGCTCGCCTACGATCTCGCCGGGGCCGACGCCGGGTCGGTGCTCGGCACGGCATTGGCGATCAAGATGGTCGCCTACGTCGGTATCGCACCGGTCGTGGCCGCGCTCGCGCACCGGATCCCGCGTCGACGACTGCTGGTCGCCGCCGACCTGGCCCGCGCGGGTGTGGCGCTCGCGCTGCCGTTCGTCGGTTCGGTGTGGCAGGTCTACCTGCTGATCTTCGTCCTCCAGGCCGCCTCGGCCACCTTCACCCCGGCCTTCCAGTCGGTGATCCCCGATGTGCTGCCCGAGGAGCGCGACTACACCCGGGCGCTGTCGCTCTCCCGGCTCGCGTACGACACGGAGACCCTGGTCAGCCCGGTGCTGGCGGCCGCGTTGCTGGCGCTGGTCGGCTACCGGTGGCTGTTCTGGGGGACGGTGATCGGCTTCCTCGCCTCGGCGGTCCTCGTCGTCTCGGTGGTCCTGCCCGGCGCGGTCCTGGCGGCGCGGGGCAACCCCGACCCGGCCGCCGGTGCCGCCGGCGCGCGTTCGGTAGGCGCCCGTTCGGTAGGTGCGCGCTCCCTGGCCGGGATCCGGCTGTTCCTCTCCGTGCCGCGTCTGCGGGCGCTGCTCGCCCTGGACCTCGCGGTGGCGGCCGGCGGCGCCATGGTGATCGTCAACACGGTCGTCTACGTCCGCGAGGAGCTGGGCCGCCCGGCGGGCGACGTGCCGCTCGCCCTCGGTGCGTACGGCGGAGGCTCGATGCTGGTCGCGCTGCTGCTGCCCCGGGTGCTGGACCGGGTCGCCGACCGAACGGTGATGCTGTCGGCCGCCTTCGCCGTCGCGGGCCTGCTCACCGCCCTGGCGGTCGTCGCCACGGCGGGCGGCGGGGCGTGGCGCTGGCCCGCGTTGCTCGTCCTGTGGGCCGGGCTCGGCGCGGCGGGCTCGCTGATCCTGACGCCGGGCGGCCGTCTGCTGAGGTCCGCCGTCCCGTCGGCCGACCTCCCGGCCGCCTTCGCCGCGCAGTTCTCGCTCACCCACGTCTGCTGGCTGCTCGCCTATCCGCTGGCCGGCTGGCTCGGTGCCACCGCCGGACTCCCCGCGGCCACGGTCGCCCTCGCCGTCCTCGCCCTGGCCTCGGCGGGCCTGGCGACCCGGGCCTGGCGCACCGCCGCCACAGTCGCCGACCCGGTGCCGGCCACCGTGACGGTCCGGCCCCACCGCCGCCAGGCCCGTCGGCCCGTCCACCGGCGCCCGCTGCACGCCCCGTCCGGTCGGGCCCTGGTCCGGCATCACCACCACCGTCACCCCGCGGCCCCCTGAGGACGACCGCCCACCGCGCCCCCGGGAGCCTCCGCTCCCGGGGGCGCTCCACATCCTGTCCGGTGGGGAAGGGGGAGCGGCTCTTCCCTGTCCCCGATCCTCATCCCCGCACTTTGCAAAGTCAGACTTTGCAAAGTGCGGGAAACGGCTGCCTGCAGCGCTCTGAACTGCTGGTATGTCGTCGGCACTTTGCAAACAGCTCCTCTTTGCAAAGTGTTGATGGGGAAGCGCGAGGGTGCCAAGGCCCGCCAAGGCCAGCCGCGGCCCGCCCCTGCCCCATCCCCGGTCCGGGCCGTCCGCACGTCGACGGTCCGGGTGACGCCCGATCGTCGACGTCGTTGCCCCAGGCAGGTGGGTGCGGTCCGCGCCGACTTCTGGGCTGGTCCGCGAGTGCCGGTAGCGGGAGGAAACCTTGGCAGGCCCAACGGGCCGGGCCGCGTCGCCTGACGCGCCCCGTCGACCAGGGAGGATGCGTCCTGACGTCCGATCGGCGGCGGATTCCGGAATTGGGGTGGACCCCGGGCTCCCATGTTGATTCATGTTCGATATTGTTTGTTCATGTGGTTGAAGGGAAGCCCCAGGAGAGGGAGCACGTCATGGCCCCAACGGTGACCGACGCGACCGGCCAGGCCGGTGCGAACGGGTCGGCAGACGCGAGTGCAGCGACCGGCACCGCCGCGTCGGCCGGCCTGAGCGCCCAGGCCGGTACGAGCAGGCAGGCCGGTACGAGCAGGCAGGCCGGTGCGACGACCAGGACGGTCACCGAACTGGCCGACGGCCGCGAGCTGATCTACTACGACCGGGGCACGCCGCCCACCGGCCGGGCCGTCGCCGACCTGCGTCCGCTGGACGCCGTCGCGCCCTCCTCGGAGGTCCGGCAGGATCCGATGACCGGCGCCTGGGTGACCGTCGCCGCCCACCGCCAGGCGCGCACCTACCACCCGCCGGCCGACGAGTGCCCGCTCTGCCCCAGCCGCGAGGGCCGGCTGAGCGAGATCCCGGCCGGCGACTACCAGGTGGCCGTCTTCGAGAACCGCTTCCCCTCCCTCGCGGGCGAGCCCGGCACCCACCCCGTGCCGCCGGCCCTCGACGACCCGCTGCACAGCCGCGGGCCGGGCGTCGGCCGGTGCGAGGTGGTCTGCTTCACTGCCGACCACGACGCTTCCTTCGCCGACCTCGACGAGGACCAGGCCCGCCTGGTGCTGGACGCCTGGACCGACCGCACCGCCGAACTCTCCGCGCTGCCCGGCATCCGCCAGGTCTACTGCTTCGAGAACCGCGGCACCGAGATCGGTGTCACCCTCGCCCACCCGCACGGCCAGATCTACGGGCTGCCGTTCGTCCCCCCGCGCACGGCCAAGATGATCGACCAGGCCGCCCGGCACCGCGCCGCCACCGGCCGCAACCTCTTCGACGACCTCGTGGCCGCCGAGCGCGCCTCCGTCGGCAGCCTGTCCGCCGACAGCCCCTCCGCCGACAGCCCCTCCGCGGAGCGCCCCGAGGACAGCCGGATCGTCCTGGCCGGGGAGCACTGGACCGCCTTCGTGCCCTTCGCGGCCCGCTGGCCCTACGAGGTCCACCTCTTCCCCAACCGCCGCGTCCCCGACTTCACCGGGCTCAACGAGGACGAGCGCGCCGAGTTCCCCCGGATCTACCTCGACCTGCTGCGCCGCTTCGACCGGCTCTTCAGCGACGGCGACCGGAAGGTCCGCGCGCCCTACATCGCCGCCTGGCACCAGGCCCCGGCCGGCCACGAGGACGAACTCGCCCTCCACCTGGAGCTGTTCACCGTCCGACGGACGGCGGACAAGCTCAAGTACCTGGCCGGCACCGAGTCCGGCATGGAAGCCTTCATGAACGACGTCGCCCCGGAGTTCGCGGCCCGGCGGCTGCGCGAGGTCGGCCAGGCCGGACCCGCGAACCCGGCCACCGCAAGCCGCCCGACCCCCGGGACGACCGACGGGACGACCCCCGAAACGACCGTCGAAACGACCCCCGAGACGACCGACGAGGAAGCGCAGCGATGACCCCCACGTCCCCCACCTCCCCGTCCGCCGCCTTCGAGGCGCTCTACGGCCACGCCCCCGAGGGCGTCTGGGTGGCCCCCGGCCGGGTCAACCTGATCGGCGAACACACCGACTACAACGACGGGTTCGTCCTCCCGATCGCCCTCCCGCAGGCCGTCCGCGCCTACGCCCGCCGCCGCGCCGACGGTGTGCTGCGCCTCGCCTCGACCCGGGTCCCCGGCGAGGTCGTCGAGCTGGACGTCGCCGGGCTGGCCCCGGGCGGCATGTCCGGCTGGGCCGCGTACCCCGCCGCGGTCGTGTGGACGCTGCGCGAGGCGGGCCACGCGATCGGCGGCGCCGACGTCCTGCTCGACAGCGACGTGCCCGGCGGCGCCGGACTCTCCTCCTCCGCCGCGCTGGAGTGCGCGGTCGCGATCACCTACAACGACCTGTACGAACTCGGTCTGGAAGCAGCCGAGCTGGCCCTGATCGCGCAGCGCGCCGAGAACGACTTCGTCGGCGTCCCCTGCGGAATCATGGACCAGATGGCCTCGATGGCCTGCCGTGCCGGGACCGCTCTCCACCTGGACACGCGCGACCTCGCCGCCCGGTACGTCCCGCTCGACCTGGCGGGCTCGGGCCTCACCCTCCTGGTGCTCGACACCCGGGTGCAGCACGACCTCGCCGACGGTGCCTACGCCGCCCTTCGGGCCGGTTGCGAACGCGCCGCCGCGCTGCTGGGGCTGCCGGCGCTGCGCGACCTCGCCGCCGCCGACCTCCCCGCCGCCCTGGACCGGCTGCCGGCCGAACTGGTCCCGCTGGTCCGGCACGTGGTGACCGAGAACGGCCGGGTCGAGCAGACCATGCGGGAGCTGGACCAGCACGGGCCGGCCGCCCTCGGGCCGATCCTCACGGCCGGCCACGCCTCGCTGCGCGACGACTACCGGACGTCCTGCCCGGAGACGGACCTCGCCGTCGCCGTCGCCGTCGCGGCCGGGGCGCTCGGCGCGCGGATGACCGGCGGCGGGTTCGGCGGCTCGGTGATCGCCCTGACCCGTACGGCCGACGCGGACGCGGTGGCCAAGGCGGTCACCGAGGCCTTCCTGACGGAGGGTTGGGCCGAGCCGCACGTCTACCGGGCGGTGCCCTCCGCGGGCGCGCGTCGGGAGTCCTGACCGCACCACCCCGACCCCGACCCCGACCCCGGCCCGACCCCGGCCCGACCCCGCGACCGCGTCCGCCCCCGCCGACCCCCGACGGGGGCGGACGCACGCCCGGGCACCGCCGGATCCTCGCCAGGGTGGTCCCGCCGGACCCAGGGTCGGAACGGGCCTGGTCCGCCCCGCCGCTCAGCGGTGAGGCTGGGCCCATGACCAACAACGAGCGGAACACCCTCAACACCCCCAACACCCCCACCACCCAGGACCAGGACTTCGACGGCCGAACCGTGCTGGTCACCGGAGGCACGAGCGGCATGGGCCTCGCCACCGCGCGGGTGCTGCTGGACCGCGGCGCCAACGTGGTGATCACCGGCCGCGACGACGCCCGCCTCGCCCGCGCCGAGGCCGGACTCGTCGGAGCCGGACTCGTCGGAGCGGGACTCGCCGGGGCCGGACCCGCCGCCGCCGAGCGGGTGTTCGCGGTGCGCGCCGACTCCGCCCGTCCGGCCGACCTGGCCCGGTTGGCCGAGCGGGTGGGGGAGCGGTACGGCCACCTGCACGGGGTGTTCGCCAACGCCGGGGTCGGGGTCTTCGAGGCCCCGGCCGAGGTGACCGAGGAGAGCTTCGACCACACCGTGGACGTCAACTTCAAGGGCGTCTTCTTCACCGTCCAGCACGCCCTGCCGCTGCTGGAGCAGGCCCCGGGCGGCGGCGCCGCGATCGTCCTCAACGCCTCCTGGACCCTGCACCGGGGCCTGCCCAACGCCCCGGTGTACGCGGCGACCAAGGCCGCCGTGCACAACCTCGCCCGCACCCTCGGCAGCGACTTCGCCGGTCGCGGCATCCGGATCAACTCGGTGAGCCCGGGCTACATCGTCACCGAGATGTTCCACGAGGTGGTCACCGAACCGGCCCAGCAGGACGCCGTGCGGGCGCAGGTGCCGCTCGGCCGGCTGGGCGAGGCGGCGGACGTCGCCGAGACCGTCGCCTTCCTGCTCTCGCCCCGGGCCGCCTACATCACCGGCCAGGACATCGTGGTGGACGGCGGCGTGGTGGCAGTCGCGAACTCCTGGTGACGCACGGTTCCCCGCCCCCGCCCGGTCCTGCCCGCCCGCCCCCCCCCGCCCGCCCCCGCCCGCCCGCCCCGCCCGGTCCTGCCTGGTCCTCCCAGGGCCAGGCAGACCGGGCGCCGAACGGACAGAATGACCGCATGAGCGCGAACCGAACGAGCCGCCCCGACCCCATCTCCGGCACCGCCGCCGGCGCCGTCTCCTCCGGTGCCGCCACCAGCCCCGCCGCCGGTACCCCGAGCGGCCTCGCCGAGTTCCTGCGCACCCGTCGCTCCCGGCTCCGGCCCGAGGACGTCGACCTCCCCGACTTCGGCGGCCGCCGCCGGGTGGCGGGCCTGCGCCGCGAGGAGCTCGCCCAACTCGCCGGTGTCAGCGTCGACTACTACACCCGGCTCGAACAGGGCCGGGTCGGCAACCCGTCCGACGCCGTGCTCGACGCGGTCGCCCGGGCGCTGCGCCTGGACCCCGAGGAGGCCGGCCACCTGCACCGCCTCGCCCGCACCCGCCCGACCCGGGGCAGCGGCGCCCGCGGTGCCGGTCGCGCCGCGGCCCGGGGCTCCGCTCCGCAGAAGGTCCGGCCGTCGATGGTCCGGCTGCTCGACGCGATGCCCGACGTCCCGGCCGTGGTGATGGGCCGCCGGATGGACATCCTGGCCTGGAACAGCGCCGCCGTCGCCCTCCTCGGCGACTACGGGACGCTCGCTCCCGCCGAGCGGAACATCGCCCGGATCACCTTCCTCGACCCGGCCTCGCGCACCCTCTACGACGACTGGGTGGGCTGCGCGCGCGAGAACGTCGCATTCCTCCACCTGGAGGCCGGCCGCCGCCCCGACGACCCCCGGCTCGCCGAATTGATCGGCGAACTCTCGGTGCGCAGCCAGGAGTTCCGCCACTGGTGGGCGGAGCACCCGGTCCGCGACAAGACCTCCGGCCACAAGGTGTTCCACCACCCTCTCGTCGGCCGGATGGAGCTGGTCTACGACACCCTCCGCTCCGCCGACGACCCCGACCAGGCCCTGGTCACCTACACCGCCGACCCCGGCAGCCCCTCCGAGGACGCCCTGCGGATGCTGATCTCCTGGGAGGCCGACCGCGTCGTCCGGCCCCGCTAGCCTCCCGACGGCTCCGGCCGTTCCTTCGGCTGGTAGTTCGTCCCCATCTCTTCGACGTACGCCAGCAGGGCCGACCCCGCGTACGTGACGTCCAGGTCGACGACGACCTCCTCGTCCTCCCAGCGGCCGTGCTCCGAGATGACGAGGCCGATCAGGGCCACGTCGCCCGCCCGGCCCCGTACCTCGTACTGCTCGATGGTCTCGCCGCGCAGCCCGTCGTCCGGGTCGTCGCGCTCCCAGGCGTCCACCGCGGCCTGCGCCAAGGCCCTGGGCAGCCGTACCGTCACCCGGCCGACCTGAGCGTGGACGTGCTCCCCGATCGCGGCCAGCACCTTCGACTCTTCCCGGTACACGGCGTACCGCTCCTCATTCACCATGGGGGCGACGCTACTCGGCCCGCCGGACCCGGCTCGACCGAATTCCACCGTCCGACCGCGGCCCACCGGTCCACCGGCCCGGCACGCCCGGGACCATCGGCCTGCCCGGTTCCACCCGTCCGGCCCTGGTGGCGGGCCCGGCCCGGGGATGGGATGGAGGCGACCGGGGCCCGGGGGTCGGGAAGCAGCCCCGGCGGCACGAAGGGCAGGAGCAGGAACATGAAGGCCGCCGTCGTCCACGACTTCACCCAGCCGCTCGTGATCGAGGAGCGCCCGGTCCCCGAACCCGGCCCGCACCAGGTGCGGGTGCGGATCGAGGCCTCCGGTCTGTGCCACACCGACATCCACGCCGCGCACGGCGACTGGCCGGTCAGGCCGACCCCGCCGTTCGTGCCCGGGCACGAGGGCGTCGGCATCGTCGAGGCTGCGGGCGCCGAGGTCCGGCACGTCAGGGTCGGCGAGCGGGTGGCGATCCCGTGGCTGGCCGACGCCTGCGGGCGCTGCGACCACTGCGTCTCGGGCTGGGAGACCCTCTGCACCCGGCAGCACAACAGCGGTTACTCCGTCGACGGCGCCTACGCCGAGCAGGCCCTCGCCCACGGCGACTACGTCGTGCCCGTCCCCGACGGCATCGACCCGCTGGACGCCGCCCCGCTCTCCTGCGCCGGGGTCACCACCTACAAGGCGCTCAAGGTCTCCGGCGCCGGCCCCGGCACCCGCGTCCTGGTCTCCGGCATCGGCGGCCTCGGCCACCTCGCCCTCCAGTACGCCCGCCTGGCCGGCGCCGAGACCGTCGCCGTCGACGTCACCGACGACAAGCTCGCCCTCGCCCGCGAGCTCGGCGCGGACCACGTCCTCGACGCCCGCGTCCAGGACGTCGCCACCGAGGTCCGGAAGCTCGGCGGTGCCCACGCCGCGATCGCCCTCGCCGTCAGCAACGCCTCCTTCCAGGCCGCCTACGCCTCGCTGCGCCGCGGCGGAACCCTCGTCCTGGTCGCCCTGCCCGCCGAGGGCAGGCTCGACCTCCCGGTCTTCGACACCGTCCTGAACGGCACCAGGGTGATCGGCTCCATCGTCGGCACCCGCCAGGACCTCGCCGAGGTCTTCCGCCTCCACGCCCTCGGCCGCACCCGCGTCATCCGCGAGACCCGCCGCCTCGCCGACGTCAACACCTGCTTCGACGAGGTCCTCTCCGGCCGCACCCCCGCCCGCCTGGTCTTCGACCTGCGCTGACCCCCCGTGGTCCCCTTCGACCCAGTGCCCGCCCCCGCCGTCCGGGGGCGGGCACTTCGGTCTCCGGCCCCTCCCGTGACCTGCGCCGATGTACAGAACGGGACACGTCCGGCGCGCGCGGAAACGGGATTGCCAGCCAGGATCGCCACGCACTAACGTTCGACCGCGCACCGATCGCCGAAGCGCGAGCACGTCATCTGACGCGCGGTCGGAACATGCACCACACCCGGACAAATCCCCTCGTTCACGTCGATCGCGGCAGACAGCCGACGATCGGCCGCGGACCGAGGGGTCCCTGCTGCGAAGGCGAACTGACACCTCATGCGAGAAACCCGTTCATCCGCGCCGCCGCGCGGCCGGTCGGCGAGGCACCTGGCGCCGCTGCTCGCGATCGGCCTCGTGCTGGCAGCCCCCGGAGCCGCGTTCGCGGATCCCGGCGCGACCCCGACCGGCGTCCCGACCGAGGCCACGACTGGAGCCCCGACCGGCGCTCCGACCGGTGCCCCGACGGCCCAGGACACCGCACCGCCGGCCGCGCAGCCCCAGGCTCCGACCCCGGCCCAGGCTGCGGACGGTCCCGCACCGTCCACCCCCAGCAAGCTGTCCGTCAAGCCGCAGCCCGTGGGCCAGGGCGGCGACGGCTGCGGAGCCGGCGCGCCCGGGTGGATCGGCAGGACCGTTCCGCTGGGCGACGGTACGTCCGACGTCAGCCTGTTCGCCTGGAGCGGCGCCGCGCAGCCCGGCGTCGGCACCGTCACCGTCGGCTTCCGGGTGTGGGACACCACGGCCGGCGAGTCCGGTGACACCGGTGGTGTCACGCGGACCAGCCAGAGCGTCGTCGGCACCGGAGGCTGGGGCCAGGCCACCGTCGGCCGCGCGCTCGCGGACGGCCACCAGTACGGCTGGAACGCCTGGACGACGGGCGGCGGCGTGAACAGCCCCGTGACGGCGGACTGCGCGTTCAAGGTCGACCTCACCTCGCCGACGGTCCCGTCCATCGCGCCCTCCACGGTGTTCCCGCCGTCGGGCAGCGGGGCCATTCCCACCGGCCGCGCCGGTGACCCGGGCATCACCGTCCGGGTCACCAGCAAGGACCCGGTGCCTACCGGCTGCGCCGACGGCTGCCTCGCCAGCGGCGTCAGCGAGTTCCGGTACACCTTCGATGGCGGTTGGTCCGGCGCCACCGGTACCGTCCCGGCCTCCCTGGCCGCGGACGGCACCGCGTACGCAGATGTCCCGATCAGCGTGGGGGCCAGCGACTGGGGTACGCGCCAGTTGAGCGTCAGTGCTGTCGACGGGGCCGGTAACTCCGACCCGCGGACCGCCAACTACACCTTCTACGCTCCGTGGAGGGACCGCCCGGATGTTGCCGGCGACATCGATGTCGACGGCGTGCCCGACTTCCTGGCTCCGGCCGCAGACGGCTCGCTGGCGCTCTTCCGGGGTGGCAGCGGCGCGTCCGAGCCGGAGACGGTGTCCCCGGCCGCGAGCAGCCCTCTGCACGACAACTGGAACAACTACCTGCTGGCCCACCGCGGGGCCGTTGTCGGGCAGGGCGACTCGCTTTTCGCCTACCACAAGGAAACCAAGCAGCTCTTCGTCTACGCCAACGACGGCAACGCGACGCCGAACCCGGCGTTCGGGAGCTTCACCCGCTCCGTCGGTGCGCTTGGCGGCACGACCTTCTGCCGCAGCAATGGCATCGACGGCACCTGGAACCACATCACCCGGATGACCGCCGTACGGTGGGGCACCGGTGGGGCCAGCCTGGTCACCGTCGAGCAGGGTCACCTGCGGTACTACTTCGGCACGCGCAGCGGCCAGAACAACTGCCTCAGCGCCGGTGTCGAGCTCGGCGCCCCGGGCGAGGACTGGAGCGGCTTCACCCTGATGTACCCGGGCGACGTCAACGGCGTACCGACCCTGTGGGTGCGGGACACCGTGACCGGTGCCGTCGCCGGCCTGCCGCTGCCGCTGGATGCCACGGGCCAGGTCGTCAAGGGCTCCGCGCCGCTGCCGCTGCCCGCCCACAAGCCCCTGCTGTCCGCGCTCCAGGGCGACGGCAGCACGAGCCTGTGCGCCGACATCGACCACGGCCGGACCGGCAACGGCACCGCCGCCGTGCTGGGCGCCTGCTCGGACCAGGGCGCGGCCTCCAGCCAGGCGTTCACCCTCGGCACCGACGGTTCGGTGCACGTCCTCGGCAAGTGCCTGGACGTCACCGACGCGCTGACCGAGAGCGGTTCGCCCGTCAACCTGTGGGACTGCAACAACAGCCCGGCCCAGAAGTGGGTCGCCGGCCCCCACCCGGGCACGCTGGTGAACCCGAACGCGGGCAAGTGCCTCGACGCGCCCGGCGCCGCCGGGCCGGGCACCCACCTGGTGATCGGCGACTGCCAGGACGGGGCGAGCGACCGGTGGACGGTGCCCGCCACCCGCGCCGTGCTTCCGCTCGGGCTCGCCGCCGGTGTCGCCCCTGTCGTGGACTCGCCCGGTGACTTCGACGCGGACGGCCACGCCGACCTCGTGGTCGCCTTCGCCGACGGCCGCAAGGTGCGCTACCCGGGCATCGCCCCGGAGGGGGACCTGCCGCGCTTCGGCGAGCCGCGCTCGCTCTCGGCCCAGCCCGCCGGTTACAACATCGGCTCCATCCACAGCCAGGGCCGCTGCCTCGACAACTACGGCGCGTCGAACAACAGCGCGCTGCGCCTGTACGACTGCTGGAACGGCGTCAGCCAGGACTTCTGGTTCGCCTCCGACGGTACCCTGCGCACCGGCGGTCGCTGCGTCGGCGTCGAGGACAACCGGACCGACTGGGGCGCGCCGGTCGTGATCACGGACTGCCAGGCCGCGGGCGGTCAGATCTGGACGTTCCGCGAGGACGGCTCGATCTACAACCCCGCCTCGGACGCCTGCCTGGAGCTGCCGGGCTGGAACGACGCCAACGGCACGGCGGTGGGCATCTGGCAGTGCTACGGCAACGCCAACCAGCGGTGGACCCTGTCACCCAACACCGCCTGACCGTACAGCCGATACACCCCCCCCGGGCCCGCGACGCACCACGCGTCGCGGGCCCGGGGCCGTTCCGGGGTCGTTCCGCGCGCCCGGCCCGTCCGCTGTATGGCCGTCAACTCGTCCCCGGGCCTAGCATGTTGACGGGGAGCACTGGGGGAGCGATGAACGAACTCTTCACGACGCTCGACCGGGCCGCCGGGCGCACCGCCGCCGGGCCGGGGTTGGACGGCCTGGTGGGCGGGCTGCTGGCGCAGGTGGCGGACGGCAGACGGGTGCTGCGGGCGGTGGACCATCCGCTGGGGTTCTACTGTCTGCCGGTGCTGCGCGAAGGCGTGCTCGGGGTGTGTGTGCACGTGTTCGACCCGGTCAGGGCCGCCGGGCGGCGCGAGATCCACTGCCACAGCTGGGAGCTGAAGAGCAGCGTGCTGTACGGGCGGGTCGGCAATCTGCGGGTCGGCGTGCACGACGAAGCCGCGCGGCCGAGCCACCGGGCCTTCGAGGTCTACAGCGACGCGGCCGCCGGGGTGGACGAGGTCCGGCCCACGGCGCGGCTGGTCCGCTGGGAGCCGTTGGGCGAGGAGGTCAGCGGGCGGGGCGAGACGTACACCCTGGGGGCGGGGGAGTTCCACGTCACGGCGCTGCCGGACGGCGAGCCCGCCGCCACCGTGGTGCTGGGCCGCACCGTGCCGGGGCCGGTGGACGTGGTGCTGGGGCCGGTGGACGGGGGCGCCCGGCGGGTGGTGCGGCGGTTGTGCGACGCGGACCGGACGGCCCGGATCGCCGGGGAGGTCGCCAGGAGGATCGGTGGACGGGACGACAGCGGCCCCGGGTGAGGGGACGGGCGGGTTCGCGGAGGAGTGCCGGGTGGCGGTGGAGGCCGCCGAGGCGGCGGGCGCGCTGCTGAGATCACGCTTCCTGGACGCCTTCCGGGTGGACACCAAGGGCACGGACGGCGACGTGGTCACCGAACTCGACCTGCTCGCCGAGGAGCTGGTCACCCGCCGGCTGGCCGGGCGCTTCCCCGCCGACCGGATCCGGGCCGAGGAGGGCGGCGAGGTGGCCGGGCCGCCCGGCAGCCGCCGGACCTGGCTGGTCGATCCGCTGGACGGCAGCAACAACGTGGTCGTCGGCCTGCCGGCGTACGTGGTGGGCATCGCGCTGTGCGTGGACGGGGAGCCGGTGCTCGGGGTGGTGCACGACCCGGTGGCCGGCCGCACCTGGCGGGCCGTGCGCGGCGCGGGGGCCTACGGGCCGGGGGGACGGCTGCGGGTGGCGGCGCGGCCGCCCGGGCCGGTGGCGCGCCCCGTGCTCGGCTGGACGCAGGGGCACGGGGTGGGCGGCGACGCGGTGGCGCGGGCGCTCAAGGACGGGCTGGAGGGCGGCGCCCGCCGGGTGCTCCAGCTCTGGGCGCCGCTGCTCACCTGGGCCCTGCTGGCCGGTGGGCTGATCGACGGCTTCGTCGGCTACCGGGCGGAGGAGATCGACCTGCCGGCCGGCATCCTGCTGGCCACCGAGGCGGGGGTGGAGGTCCGGGGGCTGGACGGCGGACCGTTCAGCCCCCGGACCGGGCAGCCGGAGACGGCCCGCAGCTACGTCGCGGGGCGTCCGGAGCTGCTGCCGTACCTGCTCGACCTGGTCGCCCGGGCCACCTGACAGGACCTGCTCGACCTGCTCGACCTGGTCGCCCGGGCGACCTGACAGGACTTGCTCGACCTGGTCGCCCGGGCCACCTGACGCACGGCAGGCCGGGCCCTCACGCCGTCAGCGCCAGCGCCGCCGTCGCCAGCGCGACGCCGCCGACCGCCAGCACCGCGCTCGCCCCGGCCACCCCCCGCAGCGGTACCCGCAGGCCGGCCGACCGGCAGCGCTCGTACCAGAGCAGGGTGGCCAGCGAGGCCCAGGGGGCCACCAGCGGGCCGACGTTGGTGCCGATCAGCAGCGCCAGCAGCTGGGTGTGGTTGCCCGCCGGCACCGCGGCCTCCCCGGCCAGGTAGACCGGGAGGTTGTTCAGCAGGTTGGACAGGCCCGCGCCGACCGCCGAGGCCCGGAACAGGCCGAGGGTGCCGCCGTCCGTCCCGATCGCGTCGGCGAGCAGCCGGTGCAGCCCGTGCGCGTCCACGGTCTGCACCACCAGGAACATGCCGGGCACCATCACCAGCAGCCGCCACGGTATCAACGAGGCCCGCAGCGCCTCGGGCCGTCGCAGCGCGAAGGCCGCCACCACGACGGCCGCCGCCGCGCCCGAGGCCACCCAGAGCGGGACGACCGCCGCCAGGCTGGCCACCAGGAAGCCGGCGCAGGCCAGCGCGCAGATCCGGAACAGCACCCGGTCCCCGGGCCGGTGGGCCGCCGGCGGCCGGTAGTCGGCGGCGCCGCGCCGTCCGCGCCGCCAGTAGAAGGCCCACAGGCAGGCCATGGTGGCCAGCAGCGCGGCCAGCTGCGGCGCCCACATGGCGCGGGCCAGGCCGGCCGGGGAGAGCGCGACCCGGTCGGCGGCCAGCAGGTTGGTGAGGTTGGAGACCGGCAGCAGCAGGCTCGCCGTGTTGGCCAGCCAGACCGTGGTCATGGCCAGGGGCAGCGGGGCGATGCCGACCCGGGTGGCGAGGGCCAGCATGACGGGGGTCAGCAGCACGGCGGTGGTGTCGAGGTTGAGCACCGTGGTGGTCAGCGCGGCGAAGCCGACGCAGAGCAGGAACAGCGCGGGATAGCTGCCCCGCCCGGCCCGGGCCACCCAGGACGCGACCACGTCGAACACCTCGGCCGCGCTGGTCAGCTCGGCGAGCACGATCACCGAACCGAGGAAGGCCAGCAGCGGCGCGATCCGCTGGAAGGCCGACCCGGCGGCGTCCGTCGGGAGGAGCCCGGTGGCGAGGAGGAGCAGGCCGCAGGCGAGCAGCCCCGCCGCCAGCAGGTCCAGGGGATGAAGCCGTTTGACGGCGGGCCGGTACGCGAACACGGACGCCAGGGTCGCACACGAGGCGTTTCAAATCGAGGCCGCCGTGCGAACAACCGGCCACCGCTCGACCGGGTGTTCGTGCGGTGCGCCGGAAAAACCACCCGAATCCATTGCGGTGAAACAGGGTTGAGCCCCTCCTGCTGGGTCATAAGCTCCTCCCATGGGGGCTCTTGACGCGATCCCGGGTGGCCCCGGGCCGATCGATTTCTTCATCAGCTACTCTCCGGCCGACGAGCGCTGGGCGGCCTGGATCGCCTGGACCTTGGAGGAGGCGGGCTACCGGGCCTTCCTCCAGGCCTGGGACTTCGTGCCCGGGACCAACTTCGTCGACTTCATGGACCGGGGAATCACCGAGTCCGCCGCCGTGATCGCGCTGCTCTCGCGCAACTACGAGCGCTCCCGCTACGGCCGGATGGAGTGGCAGGCCGCGCTGCGCGCCGACCCGGACGAGCCGGAACGGCGGCTGGTGACGGTCCGGATCGAGGACATCCCGGTGGACGGCCTGCTCGCCACCCTCACCTATATCGACCTGGTCGGCGTCACCGAGCCCGACCGCGCCCGCGGGCTGTTGCTCACCCGGGTCGCGCAGGCGATGGACGGCCGGGCCCGCCCCGAGCTGTCCCCCGGCTACCCGGGGAACGGGAACGGGGACGGTTCCGGTGTCGGCCCCGCGACCGGCACCGGCGCGGGCACCGGCGCCGGCAGCGCCCAGGACCTCGTCCCCGCCCCCCGCCCGGGCGGCGACTCCGGCCGGGCCGGCCGCCGCCGCCCCTCCGCCCGGCCCGAGTACCCGCAGGCCGCCGGCCGCGTCGCCGGACGCGAGGCGGTCTCCGTCCTCCACCTGGCCGGCCCCGCCTTCGGCCGGGGCGCCGACCCGGTCGACCTCCAGGCGGCCCTCTGGGGCGACCTCGTCGAACTCGCCGACGCCGGCGCCCCCGCGCCCGAACTCGTCGTCGTCACCGGCGACCTCACCGCCACCGGCAGCCCCCGCGAGTGCGAGCAGGCGCTGACCTTCCTCACCGGGATCCGGTCCCTGCTCGGGCTCGAACCGCACCGGGTGGCCGTACTGCCCGGCGGCCAGGACGTCAGCCTGGCCGCCTCCCGCGCCTACTTCGCCACCTGCGAGGCCGACGAACTGCGGCCCGCCGCGCCCTACTGGCCCAAGTGGCGGCACTACTCCCGGCTGTTCCAGGAGTTCTACCAGGGCCTGGACGTGGTCTTCGACAGCGCCCAGCCGTGGACGCTCTTCCCGGTGCCCGAACTCGGCACCGTCGTCGCCGGGCTCAACTCCTCGATGGCCTGGACCCACCGGCCCGAGGACCGCTACGGCTGGCTCGGGCCCGAGCAGGCGGCCTGGTTCGCCCAGGCGCTGCGCCCCTACGAGAACGACGGGTGGCTGCGGATCGGCGCGGTCCGGCACCCGGTCGCCACCGGGCAGGCCGGGCCCGGCCCTGCGGAAGGCGTCGAACCGCTGCGCGACGCCGACCGCTTCACCCGGCTCCCCCGCGACGGCCTCACCCGCTGGCCCGCCTCCGGCCCCGGAGCAGCCACCGGCAACGCCAGCAACTCCACCG